>JANOSQ010000524.1:0-8099 GCA_031415915.1 Fimbriiglobus sp.
CGGCCTGCGTCGGGCCTCGCGGACTCGACCCGACCTACAAGAATCGTTTGGGAAACCCCATGGCCTTCGAAATCCGAACCCGGCAAGCGACGGCGGGGGGAACCTCGGGCACCGTCTACGAACTCGCCAACACCGAGGGCACCGCGCGGGCCGAGGTGTGGCCGGCGTTCGGGTTCAACTGCCTGCGCTGGCAAGTTGCCCGGAGCGATGGCGCGCTCGGCGATCTGCTCTTCTGCGATCCCTCGTGGGAGCAGAACCCCGTCGCCACGCGGAGCGGGCACCCGATTCTTTTTCCGTTCCCCAATCGGATGAAGCACGGGCGATTCACCTATGCCGGCCGCGAGTACCAACTCCCATTGAACGAATCGACCGGCCTCCACGCGATTCACGGCTTCACCCCGAAGACGCCGTGGCGCGTCGTCGAGCAATCGGCGGATTCCGTTGGCGCCACGATAGTCGGCGAGTTCCGTTTGACCGTGGATCGGCCCGACCTCGCCCAGTGCTGGCCCGGCGATCTCGGCATTCGGATCGAGTATTTGTTGGCAGTCGACGGATTGAGTGTGAACGCCACCGTCACGAATCACGGGTCGTCCGCGAGTCCATTCGGCCTCGGCTTCCACCCCTACTTCGCCTGCCCCAACGCGCCGGACGCGTCGGCGGATGAGATGCTGCTCGATTGCCCCGCGTCGGCGTTGTGGGAAGCCGTCGGAGCCTTCCCGACAGGCAGAACGTTGGAACTCCCCGCCGGCTTCAACTTCCGCGATTGCAAAACGCTCGGCGCGGTGGCGCTCGATACCTTGTTCGAGGTTCCACCCCCGTCGGGAATACCGATGGCCGCGCTCGGCCACCGGACGGAATCGGGACGACTCACCGTATTCGTCGACGACGCCTTCCGCAAAGTGTTGCTCTTCACGCCGCCCCATCGAAAAGCCGTGGCCATCGAACCCTACACCTGCACGACCGATGCGGCGAATCTCGCGGCGTCCGGCGTCGAATGCGGCTGGCGGGAATTGGCGCCCGGTCAGTTTTTTCGGCAGTCCGTGCGCTATCGCTGGGATGCGAATTCGCGCGGATAGCGGGATCGCCCGGCGTTCCGATTTGCCCGGAGGGGGATTGCGACCTACGCTGGTGTGCCGGATCCCTCCGCTCCCGATCCGGCGCGGCCGTTTGTTTCGAGGGCCCGTGCGATGCGGCTTTTCGGGTCGTCTGCCAGACGCGTTGAAGATGCGCCCATCGCGCTGACGCCCGCGCCGCGCGGCCACGAAGCGGACGCTTACGTCGGGCAGACCTTCCTCGGCAAATACCGGGTGAAGAAGTTTTTGGGCGAAGGGAGCAATGCGCACGTCTTCCTGGCCCAAGCCGCCGGCGACCCGAATTCGCGCGTCGTCATCAAGCGGATCAAAGACGAAGCGGCCATCGCCCCGAAATTCCGCCAGTTCTTCGAAGCCGAAGTCCGCTCGATGCTCGGGTTTCAGCACCCGTACGTCGTCCGGTTGCTCGACGCGTCCCTCGACGATCCGCTCGGGCCGTGTTTGATTCTCGAATACATCCACGGCGTCACGCTCGAAGCCATCGTGCAGCGCACGCCCATCTTGCACCAAGATCGCGTCGGGCAGCTCCTCGGCCCGCTGGCCCACGCCCTGTACGCCGCGCAATTGGGCGGGATCGTCCACCGCGATTTGAAGCCCGCGAACCTGATGGTGTTGAACCCCGGCACCGACAAAGAATCGGTCCGCGTGATGGACTTCGGCTTCGCCGGCTTCACCGCCAAGCCGCACATCCAACTCGCCGAACTCACCGGCCGCGGGCCGATCTTCGCCTGCGGCACCCCGGCTTACGTCAGCCCCGAAATGATCCGCGGCGACAGCACCGACGCCCGCGCCGACATCTACAGCGTCGGCGTGATGCTATTCGAGTTACTCACGGGCCGCTTGCCGTTCAACATGAACGACCAGGAAAAGCTGCTGGCGGCGCACGTCCACGAGTCGCCGCCCCGGTTCAACCGCGTCGGCGCCGGGCACATCCCGCCCTTGGTCGAGGCCACCGTGCAGATCGCTCTCTCGAAATATCCGAGCGAGCGCCACCAGAATATGAAGGAGCTTTGCGAGCAGTTCTCGCGCGGCGTCGGTTGGGATTGCTGGGAAGCGAGTGCCCCGGCCGACTACACGCCGCCCGAGCCGACGCAGATCCAAGTTACGGCGATGCCGCAGCAAGCCGCCGACGACGTCGATGACCGGTTCATTTTGTCCGACATGCTGGAAGCGTGCCTGCCCGAGAAACTCGCCGCGATCAAGCTCCGCGGGTTCATCGAAGAGGTGCACGGGCAAGTCCTCGAGAGCGAGCCGGGCCTGATCCGCGTCCGGCTCGAACTCCCCCCCGGCTGGAAGGAGCCGAGCAGCCGCAGCGGCGTCTTCTCGTTCCTTTCCGGTGCCCACCGGCCCATGCGGCGCGGCCACGAGCCGATCGAGGTTTCGCTCAAGATGGAGAAGATCGACTCGACCCGCGTGGCGGTACTCGTCGATTTCCGGCCGATGAAGCAGTACATGCCGAGCGACCCGGAGCTTTGGCTCCAGCGCTGCGAAGCCTATTACTCGGTGCTGCGGAAGTTCATCATGCCGGGGGCGTGAAGCCGGAAGTGTCACACCATCAATCGGCGCGGGACGAAGCGGCCAGTTGCCTCAAAATGCGGGCGTAATCGCCGGTGCGGTCGGGGCGCTCCCCGGCCCGGGCCATGCGGTGATTGGGCCAGTTGACCAAGTTCAAGTGATCCCCGGACCAGATGTCGGTCCGTTCGCCCCACGTCGCCGAGGTCACCGAGACGACCCCGTCGTTCGGCCCTTCGACCCGACCGACGATCCGCGAAGCCATCCGCCAACGCGCGTTGAGCCAATCTTGTTCGCAAATCCCCGCCACGCTGAAATAGCGCACCCCGGGCACATCGGGGGTCGACTCGTTGAACTGCCGGCAACTCTCGGTGGTCAGCTCGAAGAACGCTCGGTCGGGAATTCTGGCCCAGCGGAGCAACGGTACCACGAAGCGCGCCATCCGGGCGATGCCCCAATCCGCGAAGGCCGTCCCGCGGTGCGGGGTGCCCACGGTCGTCAAGGAGATCACTTGGTTATCCATCCCCAACCGCGAAATCATGTGGCGCGCGTCCAGCCCGCCTTGGCTGTGGCCGATCAGGTGGAAGGGCTGCGAACCGAGTTCCTTCCGCAAGATCGTCCGCAGTTCCAACGCCCGGGTCGCCACGCTCGCCGTCGGCGTCACGAGCGGGCAGAGGATGCGGTTGCCGCTCGCCGCGAGGAAATGGGGTATGCCCGGAAAGTAATTCTTCGGGCCGTTGCGGCGCGGCAACAGACTGCTGAACCCACTCAGGCCATGGACGAGCACGATCGGGGCGTCGAGCCGGGGCGGTGCGATCACTGCGGTCGATCCTTATGCGACGGCTGCGGAAGCCGGCGGAAACTCTACGATGGTGGGAATGTCCGCGGGGGAAAGCGGCTGGCTATCTTACGTTCTTCTCAGGGGCTTCGCAATGAATCTTTCGACGGCGGAAGCCGGGAAAACCCGCATCGGCTGGATCGGCACCGGGGTCATGGGCCGCTGGATGTGTCAACACGCGATCCAAAAAGGGTTCGCCGCCACCGTTTACACCCGCACCCCGGAAAAGGCGCAACCGCTCGTCGAACTCGGCGCGAAGTTGGCGCAGTCCCCGCAGGAAGTCGCGGAGGCGAGCGATGTCGTTTTCGCCATCGTCGGCTTCCCCAAAGACGTCCGCGAAGTCTTCCTCGGCCCGGTCGGCGCACTCCACGGCAGCCAACCGGGGACGATCCTCGTGGATATGACGACCAGCGAGCCGAGTCTCGCCGTGGAGATCGCCGAAGCCGCGAAGGCCAAGGGGGTGCACGCCCTCGATGCCCCCGTCAGCGGCGGGGATGTCGGCGCCAAGAACGCGGCGCTCTCCATCATGATCGGCGGCGACAAGGCCGTCGTGGACGCGGTGGCGCCGATCTTCCAAGCCATGGGCAAGACCATCGTCCACCAAGGTGGCCCCGGCGCCGGGCAGCACACCAAGATGGTCAATCAGATCCTGATCTCGTCGAACATGGTCGCCCTCTGCGAAGCGCTGCTCTACGGCTACAAGGCCGGGCTGAACTTGGAGACGGTGTTCCAGAGTGTGAGCGTCGGCGCCGCGGGGAGCAAAGCGTTGGAGGTGCTCGGGCCGCGCATCCTCGCCCGCGACTTCGAACCGGGGTTCTACGTCGAGCATTTCATCAAAGATATGGGCATCGCGCTGGCCGAAGCGGAGCGGATGAACCTCAGCCTGCCGGGGTTGGGCTTGGCGAAGCAGCTGTACGAGGGCGTCCGCGCCCAGGGCTACGGCCGCAAGGGCACCCAAGCGCTGATGCTGGCGCTGGAGGCGATGAGCGGGGTGGCGCGGTGAGCCAGGTGGGAAACTCACGAATAAGTGTACTGAGGTATATTATGGTGCGATCGCACCAGCTAACACATACAAAATTGATCAGAAATGGGGAATATGTGAGCTTGTCGGTTTAGGTATTTGCTATTTTGACTAAAAGGTAGAAACAAGGAATTTCAACATGCCTCGCAAACAAAACAGATCAAAGCCTCACCAGCTGCCCGTTCAGTCAAAAGATCAAGCGAAAGCGATCTCACTTCTCGTTTCAAAGGAGCCCACAGCACAGTCTACGGCCTATATTCCGACAATTCCCGCAACCAATGCGCCATACTTGATCACACCTGCAAATCCAAACGAAAAGCCAATTTCAGTCAAATTGTTAGACGCTATCGATGCTCCAAAATGGAAGCACATCGGGGTTGTTGTATGCGTTATCGTGGTTCCAATTTGTGGTTTAGTTATCGGTGCAACTTGGTGGTTGTCAGAGAAATTCTCTAAAGCAGACGCTATGTATTCTCAGATAGATTCAAAAATCGAGACAAGCATGGCGGTGAAACTCAAAGATATCGAGAAATCCAACTCTGAGAAACTCAAGGAACTGCAAGATGCAAACAAGCGTTACGAGGAACTTCTATACCTAAAAGATCGAATGTATTTTTCAAACTGCTCTCACAGGTACGAAGATGCCATCATCGATTATAAGCGTGAGTACTCAAGGATTGTAGATAAAAAAGATGTAAACCCATCATTAGAATCTTCAATACATGAAAGCTTGCTTGCAGCTTACGTGAATAAGCGGCGATATTCTGGAATCACAGAAACAGAAGTCGAGTTCATAAATAAAGCCATCGAGCAAGACTTGTCTACTGCTGGATGTAGCAACATCTTTAACTTTTACTTGGCAGAGTTGTATCTGGTTGTAGGCAATTGTGCAAAAGCCCGTCGCTTTTTGAATACCTTTTACGAAGGAGCATATACAATGTCTGCTTCTTCAGGTGAGCCTGCTTTAGGTGGTGAGATCATTGGGATTGATAATACACATTCCCCATCCTATATCTTCGATGAGTACCACTCTCTTTCTATACTAATCGAGCTTGCGGACGAGTCGAATGTTGGCCCTGATCGCAAATCAGATTCCGCATGGAACGCAATGGTCGTAGCTTTTGGGAAAATGAAGGGCACAACAGCCGGCGTTAATGTGGCGTTACAAACGAATCCAGTTTTATTTTCTGTAGGCAAGCATATTCGACAAAGTCGTCCTGATGTCATTGAGGCGTCAATGCAAAAGATTCTAGATCGATTAAATGATAATGAAGTTGTAGTAGAATGGAAATACGAAGAGAAAATGGTCGGCGAGCGGAGAATACGAGTGCCAAAGTCAGTCTCAACAGTAACTTCAAAACGGAAGCCTCCAAGTACCTTGCCTAAAGATCCTCCTAAGATTATGGACGACAAACAATTTCCGACTTCACTCTGCAAATGCTGCTAACGCAAGCATAGAATCTCCCTCCACAAGGGTCACTCATCCTCATCCCGCATACCTTGCCCGTTGCGGATGAAGCTTGGCAGCACTTGATAATCCGGCGTGCTCGGGCGCTCTTCCAGACGCATCCGCAGCGTCTTGGTTTCCGTCCCGCGGCGCACTTCGACGGCTATCACCGTGCCCGGCCGCAGGCCGAAGATGTACCGTTGCACGTCCTCGAAGTTCAGCGGTTGGATCGCGCCGATCTTCACCAGGACATCCCCCACCAGCAGCCCCGCTTTGTAGGCGGGCGTCCCAGGCTCCGGGGCGCTGATCTGCAAGGGGGCGTTGTCCCCATCGACGACGTTCTGAACCCGCACGCCCATGTACGCCCACGCGAACGGGTTGGGCGCCGGCTCCTTCGGCACCGGCGCGGCGGGCGACGCCGACAATCCCAGCAGCGCGATCGCGAGGACGGGGTTCATGCGAGTGCCTCCGCTCATATCCCGTAGAACTTGGCCGCGTTGTCGTGCAGGATCTTCTTCTGATCCGCCTCGGGCCGGTTCGCGACGATCGCCCGCAGCGCCGTCAGCCATTCCTTGTAGCTCCCCGCCAGCGTGACCACCGGCCAGTCGCCGCCGAACATCACCCGATCCACGCCGAAGGTGTCGATGGTGGTATTCACGACTGGGGCGATGTCGTCCGCGGTCCATTTGCCTTTCGGCCAGCCGTTGGCGAGGAACCCCGACACCTTGCAGACGACGTTCTTCCTCTTCGCCAACTCGGCGAGGTCGGCCTTCCACTTTTTCTTCTCGTCGTCGGTGAAGCCGTGCTTCGGGTTGCCGCAGTGGTCGAGGATGAAGCGCGTGTCCGGGCATTTGTCGGCGAGCTTGGCCGCGTCGGGCAGGTCGCTCGACCGCATGCAGAAGTCGAAGCTCAGGCCGAGTTCGCCGAGGAGTTGAATGCCCGCGACGTACTCTTTCTTCAAGCAGGTTCCCGACGGCGTCGCCTCGACGTGGAGCACTTGGCGGATGCCCTTGATGTATTTGGAGTCTTTGAACTGCGTCACGTACGCGGCGAAGCCGCCGCTCGCGGGGCGACCGGAAACCACCGCCGCGACGGTGGGCGTCTTCTTGGACTTGCAGAGTTCCACGAGGTAATCGACCTCGGCCTGCTGCTGCTCCTCGACGACATCCACTTCCATGTACACGGCCTTCACCACGTTCAAGCCCTCGGTCGCCGCGGCGTACTCCTTGGGCGTGAAGGACGCATCGAGGGCATCCCCCTTTTTCAGCCAACCGAGTTTGAACTTGGCGAGGTCCCAGAGGTGCTGGTGCGTGTCGATGGCGGGGAGCATGGCGGGCTTGTCCTCGGCGGGGCCGGGTCGGGTGAGGGCCGCGGTTCCGACGGCGGCGGCACAGAGGAATTCGCGGCGGTGCATCGGGCGTCCCGGGTGGAAGAGTAGGATGATGGAGGATACCAAAGATTCCTCAGGGAGAGAAGCGGATGTGCGCCCGTGTTAAGGGTTCATAGCGGGTATACCTCTGGATTTTGCCGCGTGTCTTCTGGTAGGGTTTGCTTCCCCATACCCCGACACCGGAGGCACGGATGCCCACGATCACCGCGACGTGAAACTGGCCTTGTTTCTCAGGCGTTCGGCCGGCAAACCCGCGACCATCGGCCAGTGGGCGTCCCGCCGGCTGCCCGGTCCGACGATCCGCGCTGCGGTCGCCGCCGTCGAAGGGTGCGAACTCTTCGCCGAACGCGTGCGCCGCGAAGCCGATCGGCTGGGCGTGACCGCGGCCGGCGGCGGCGAGTGGATTTGGAAGTTGGCCGCCGACGTGGTCCCGCAGGCGGCCGGGGTCCTCGATATTTTCCATGCGCTCGAGCATCTGAGCGACGCCGTGAAGGCGGTCTTCGGACCGGGCACCGACGCGGCGACGGCCCACACCGAGGCCGGTCGGCGGGCGCTCTTGGCCGGGGGCAAAGCGGGCGTCGACCTGATCCCGCTGGCCCCGGCCGGGGTCTCGGCGGAGCCGCTGGTCGGGGTACTTGGCGAACCACCGCACGCACTGGGATTACGCCGGCCGCTTGGCAACGGGGATGAGCATCGGCAGCGGCGCGGTCGAAGGGGCGATCAAGCAGTGGGTGAACCTGCGGATGAAACGATCCGGGGCCCGCTGGCGGGTGGAGCACGTCGGCCCGCTCGTGGAACTC
>JANOSQ010000525.1:0-5131 GCA_031415915.1 Fimbriiglobus sp.
TTCCTCCAAATCAAAATTCGGATTTTTTCTTGATAATGTCAACTATGTGAGAAATACCGAGTATCACAGCAAAATTGAATCCGGTGCTACATGGGCGGGGACCCAGATTTGGCCACAGGGATTGTATCGGTTCAATGATAAAATTCATTTTAAAGCCGGGCTATTTTTGCGGAGAATGCCATGATCTACTCTGTCTGGGTTGAGGACGATGAACCCACCGCCTTCTCGTTTATTCAGGGTGACAAACTTTCAGAGCAGCATCTTGCGTTAAGCGGCAATATGCACCTTGTAAAAATCTTTGATGCGAAATCACCCAACGACGCAATGCAGCAATATTACGACTGGCAGGGATGGGGGAAGTACAAGCCGATGACGGACGAGTTAGGAAATGAGTATCCAGAGGATAGCCAACCGTTTGATCCGCATGACTCAGCAACGCAAAGCTAAAACAGTACCGGAGCGTCAAACCTTCCGTTCGCTTTGGGCGAGCCATTTCTGCATCTTCGCCAGCGTGTCCGGCCAGGGTTTGCCGAAGCGCTGTTGGCCGAAGGCGTCGTAGAGCAGATCCAGCGTCTCGATCAAGCTGCGGAGTTGCCGGGCGCGCTCGTCGAGCTTGGCCCGGGCTTGGGTCACATCATCCGGCGGCGGTGGGAGTTTGGCACTGCCGACGCCGAGCGTTTCGGCGTGCAGGGTCAGCTCGAATTGTTCGCTGTGCCGAACCAGCGTCAGCCCCGCTTTCCGCGGCAACTTCCCCGATTGCAAGGCGCGCTTGGCTTCCGGCAGACGGGCCGGGCCGTCGTGCGTGATGGTTTCGTGCCCCGTTTCCCCGCGCGGGCATTCGAGGGTCAGCGTCCGCGCCAGCATGAACGTCGCTTCGGATTCGTCCGAGAGCTTCACCGTGTCGGACACGTTGTCGGTGACGTACCAAAGCCAGAGGAGGAATTCGTTGCCGAGGAAGTCTCGGCTGGTGTCGTCGGCGATCCACGCCACGTCTTCCGCGGAGACGCCGGGGATAAACGCGGAGGGGGACGAATCGTCGACCGTGCGCGATCGCTTGTGGAGCTCCGCGAGTTGGAACGCCCGTTTGCCCGCGGTGATCGGTTCCAACCCGTAGCCGAAGGTTTGCTGAAACAGACTGACCAAGCGATCGACGTGGGTCAGCGAGGTGGCGCCGAACAGCACTTCGTTCGACAGCGTGTCCCACACGACGGGAATGCACTTGCGGCGCTTGAATCGGCCGTCTTTGGCCTCGGTTTCCAGCCGATCCTTGGCGGACTCTTTGGCTTCGCGTTTCTGTTTGGCCGAGGGTAGACCGCTGGTATTCTGCGAACTCAGCGCTTTCAACTCGACCGCGTAGTACGCCTTCATCAAGTCGTTGGGCAACTTGTCCACATCGACGCGGAGATCGAACACGAGCATGTCGTTGACGATGTTCTTGAGCGGTTGGAAATCCACATCGAGCACATGCTCGCCGGCGGTCCAGCCGACATCGACGCCGTCGGCCGAGGCGATCTTCTGCCGGCCGGCTTGGAGACCCTCCAGCCGTTCGAGGTGCTCATCGGTGAAGATGCGCGGATTCGGCCCGTCGACTTGGAAGCGGAGGAACGTGGCGCGGCCGTTGAAAAAACCCATGCGTGAGGCCTTCGGAGTGCGAACCGCAAACGGACTGGTATACGGAAGCGGGCCGAAAAACCCGCTGCGGCGGCCTCACTCGAAAAACTTGCCGACGATCACTTCGAAGCCCGGCAACACTTCCGGTACGGTCAACGTCTCCGCCGCCCCGAATGCGGTTTGACCCGTAGCCCGGTAGACGGTCGCGGAAGTGCGCTCGGGGTCGAGCACCAGCACCGCCGTCACACCCACTTGGAGGTACTCGCCGATCTTGGCGAAGATCTCCGCCCACGAATTGCTCGGGGATCGCACTTCCACCGCGAGTTCCGGGGCGATCTCGCAAATGCCTTGCGGGGCGGGGCCGGCGGGCATCCGCGCGAAGCTGTAGTAGCTCACATCGGGCCCGCGGGCGCTGTCCGGATTCCGGCGCGTCACGAAGAGGGAATCGTTCGAGCAGACGCGGCCGAGTTTGTGGGCCTTCACGAAATTGGCGATGTGAACAACGGCGTTGACACACACTTCGCCGTGGCGCGCGGAAGGCATCGGAAGCTCCAAGATTGTTCCGCGGACGAGTTCCGCGTGCCGGTGCGAATACTCCGCCATGAACTCCTCGGCGGTGAGCAGATGCAGAGCGGCTGCGACGGTGGGCAGCGGCGGGGCGAGAACGGCATTCATCGGGGAATCTCCTGTCGGATTCGGGTATTCTACTCCGGACTTCGCTCGAATCGTATCACGATCCCTTTGCCGCATTTCCACGGGAACCCGGGATGAAACGCTACCACCTCTGCGGCATGGGCAACGCCATCGTCGATCTGTTCGTCGAAGTTCCGGAATTGGAATTCGAGCGGCTCGGGTTCGAGCGCGGCACGATGCGCCTCGTCGACTTCGCCGAGCAACAGACCGTACTGGCCAAATTCGCCGACACGGATCCGCGCTTGGTCTCCGGCGGTTCCGTCGCCAACAGCACCATCGCCTTCGCCCAACTCGGCGGCAAAGCCGCGTACATCGGCTGCGTCGGCGACGACAAGTACGGCTTCCACTACCAGGGCGAGTTCCGGGACCTCGCCATCGCCATGGGCAACCCCGTGGTGGTGAATCAACCGACCGGCACCTGCGCCGCGATCATCACGCCGGACGCCGAGCGGACCATGCGCACCTGTTTGGGCGTGGCGGCGCATCTGTCCGGCCATCACGTCCGGCAGGATCGCGCGCTCATCGAACAATCGGCGTGGCTATTTTTGGAGGGGTATTTGCTCTCGAACAACGAGCCGGGCCAAGAGGCCGTGCGGGAAGCGGTGACGATTGCCAAGGAGGCGGGCACCAAGGTGGCAATCACCTGTTCCGACGCGTTCATCGTCCACGTCTTCGGAGCCGCGTTGCACGAGACGCTGAAACGAACCGACCTCTTTTTCTGCAACGCGAGCGAAGCGTGCGCCGTGGCCAACGCGCCGGATGCACCGACCGCCTTCGCGAAGCTGAAGGAGATCGTCCCGAATGTGGTCGTCACGGACGGCCCCGACGGGGCCTACATCCGCTGGCACGGAGCCGAGTATCACGTGCCGGCGTACCCGTGTTCCCCGAAGGATTTGACCGGCGCCGGGGATATGTTCGCGGGGGCATTCCTGTACGGCCTCACGCACGGTGCGGCGCCCGATGCCGCGGCCCGCGCCGCCAACTTCCTCGCGATGCGGGTGATCTCGCAAGTCGGCGCCCGCTTGCACACGGGCGTCGTCGCGGACTGGAAGTCGGCCCTCGCCGGATGAGTTACTTCTTCTCGACCGGCGGCTTGATCACGGCCGGCAAGACCTTGATGCCACCCGGATTGACCGGCAACGGCCGCACGCTCGGAGCGGGAGCGCCCAGTCAGATACGAGCCGGACGCGTCAGCGACGGACCGCAGGCCTCTCGGCGAGTTTCGAATCGCGTCCCCATGCAATCGGTCCGTCGCTGACGCGTCCGGCTCGTATCGCGGCCGATTCACTTCTTTCGGTTCGCGAAGAACTCGGCGATCCTCGCTCGGGAATCGTCGCTGCCGGCCAACTTGACGAATGCCGCAGTTTCCAGTTTCAAGGCTTCCGCCAAGGGGAGGCTGCTGCCGAAAGCGACCACGGGCATCGCGGCGCGCACGGCGGGCAACAACTGGTGCAGCGTCAGGGTGCTGCGGCCAGCTTCGGGAACCGGGTTCCGCTTGGCCGCCCTGCGAGCGGTGTGCTGACCGGAGGCCAAGAGCGATTCGGGCGTAGTCTGGCCCACTTTGCCATCGGCGAGGCCGTGGCGGAGCGCCTCGGCGCCCGACAAGCTCGCGCCGGTCATCATCATGTCGGCGGCCGTCGAAACGTGGATGATCCGCGGCAAGCGTTGGGTACCGCCCCAGCCGGGGATCAGGCCGAGGTTCACCTCCGGCAGGCCCAGCTCGACCTTGGGGTTCGTGCCGAGCAAGCGGTAATCGCAGGCGAGGGTGACTTCCAACCCGCCGCCGAGAGCGGCGCCGTCGATGATCGCACAGGTGGGGAAGGGCAGATTCTCCAAGTGGTCGAGCGTGGACAGCCCGAATTCCATGAGTTCGCGGACGCCGGGGTCATTGGGCGCCGCCACCGCGGCGAAGAATTTCAGGTCGGCCCCGGCGATGAAGACGTTGGGCTTGGCGCTCTGCACGATCAGCCCGCGGCAATCCGTGCTCGCATTCAAACCCGTAAGAACCGCGTGGAGTTCGTCCCAAAGGGCGCGCGTGAGGACGTTGACCCGGCTCCCCGGTTGATCGATCGTGAGAACCGCGATGCCGTCGGGCTGCGAAACGAGTTGCAGGGCGGATTCGGACATGGATCACCTCAACTGAGACCTCACCCCCTAACCCCCTAACCGAAACGGGAGAGGGGGAACCGGAATAAATATGTCTTACTCCCCCTCTCCGTTTCGGAGAGGGGGCGGGGGGTGAGGTCTGCGGAAATGCTACTTCCCCAATCGCTTTCCCTCCCGGTCGACCCACGAGAACGGCCGGACCACATCGACCGGCTTCGTCGAGACCTTCTCGCCGAGGATGTTCTCGAAGACGGTGCCGTACATCGTTTCGATCTTCTGCATCGAGTGGGCCGCGAGGAGTTGGTGAACGATGGCTTGGTTGTTCACGACCACGCGGCGACCGCCTTTGCCGCCGAGTTGCATCTCGCGGGCACCGGGGGCGGCGTTCGCCCGGTCTTGGCGCGAATTGTATTCCTTCTCGCTCAAGCGCACGTCCGGGCCGTCGATGGGCGGCGGCGGGAGTTTCGGCGCCAACGGCCGACCGGACAGATCCTTGTACGTCAGCGCGTCCGTGTCGCTCGTCGTTTCCACGTCCCACGTGATCGGCTCGACTTTCAGCCCGGTTTCGTTGAGCAACTTTTCGGCGTGGGCCTTGCGAAACGCCTCTTTGAACTTCGCCCCTTCGCCCTTGCTGCTCTTGTTCGCCGCCAACAGAGTATCGACGACCCACTGGGCTTCCCGGAGGAAGGTTCCGGCGTCCACCGGCCCGGCGACGCAGTGC
>JANOSQ010000526.1:0-4297 GCA_031415915.1 Fimbriiglobus sp.
GAGCCACGCGGGGGAACAGGGGCGGGAAGTCTTCGCGCTGCCGGGGAACGCCGATAGCGGCCCGAGCGCCGGCTGCTTGGAGCTGATCCGCAAGGGCGCCCGGCTGGTGCGCGACGCGGACGACATCATCGAAGATTTGCGCGGCATCGCACCGCCCGACTTACCGCCGAAACCGCGCGTCGTCTCCCCGCCCGAGCAGACGTTGTTTGTCGAACCGGAACCGTCGCGGGAGAAACCGGCGGGTTTGGACGATCACCAAATGCGCATTTGGGAAGCGCTGACGGAAGCGAAGCACGCCGACGTGCTCGGCCGCGAATTGGCGATTCCCTCCGGCGAACTCACGCGGATGCTCATGCTGCTGGAGATGAAGAAAGCCATCCGCCGGCTGCCGGGAAACAATTACGAACGGCGGTGATCGTTTTCACCGCGTCCGGATTGCGGCGGGCGGCTTGTCGCGTCCGCTCCGGGTTCCAGAATGGTTTCAGCCGGCATCGCGGGTCGCGAATTCGAACGCAAGTCGTTGCGGTGCATGGGTTCTACCAGAAATTGGAAATGATTCCACGAGGGGGTGGGGCACTTCCGGCTGGAACCATTTTCGAGTCGGGTTGGCCACTCCCGAGCACAAAGCTCCGACGGGAACCCAGAGAATTCGACCGCACCCCACAACCGCTACCCCCGGGAAAACCGTTAAGGTTAGCCCAGCTTCCGGCCGATAGAAGATTGTCGAGCGCATCCGGCGGCGATTCCCGGACGCGCGTTGGAACCGAGCAGGTGAGGCACGGCATGAGAGCGTATCGGATTCTCCTCGCGGGCTTGGCCGCAGTCTGCGGCGCGGACTCGCTCTCTGCCCAGACGCCCCTCTTCGATACTACCAAACCCGCTTCGACCGCGGCCGCGGGCCAGCTCCCGCCGATGTCGGCGCTGCTACCGTCCGCTGGCCAAGTCCCCCAGCCGACCGAAATGCTCACCGCCCCCGCGACGGGATTGTCCAACCAAGCGATCCCCGGCGCGGTCTACAGCCCGTGGAACCCGGACGTCGGTGGGAACGGGCCGATCACCTACGAAACTTACCTGCGAACCGGGGCATCGCTCCTCGCCGACGCCGGAGCATTCAATGGTCGATTGCAAACGGGCTACGTCGTCCAAGGTGGCGGTCGGAGCTTGCTGTTCAACACGGCCGGCGATGCGGCGTGGGTGGCCGACATCGGGCTGAGCTACACGTTCAACCGCGGCGAGCGCCTCGGCAATCCGCTGCCGATCAACGCGAACAGTTTGAAGGGGAGCGACCCGTCCAGCGCCTTCACCATTCCGCTCGGCATCCGCACCCTCAAGCGGACGAGTTTCAACTTCGGCCTCGGCCGCGATTGGTTCCTCAATGGCCCCGGCGTGATCGGCGGCGAGTCGTGCGATACGAACTGGCGCTTCGGAGCCGACTTCGGCGGGCGTTGGGGCACCGCGAGCGTCGGCTTCGAACCGCAGGCCGAGCCCGAGGGCTACCGCCGCCGGCAAGGCGTGTTCCACGGCGTTTACGCCGGCTCCGGCGTGAACTGGGAGCGCAACATCGGCGCCTGCACACTACTCGCCGGCTTCCGCGCCGAGTACAGTTACAGTTGGACGAACCTCATCCCGCCGAACGACGGCGACATTCAAGACGTGAACTTGCTACTGATGCTCGGTGTGCGGTTTTGATTTGTCCCTCGCCGTCGGTCTAGCCCGCGGGGACCGCAACGTGAACTTGACCCGAGAACTCCGCGAAGCGCTCGCCGCGGCCACGCTCGCCGGCGATTTCATCCGCGCCGAGTACGACGCGTTCGTGCCGATTCCGGATGCCCCTTCGCACATCAGCACGCACGCCGACACCGGCGCCCAAGAGATTATCTTGAAGCACCTCATGGCCGCGTTCCCCGGGGACGGCTTCTGCGCGGAAGAAACGACCGCGATCCGCTCGACCGCAGCGAACCCCGAGCGAGTTTGGGTCATCGACCCGATCGACGGCACTCGCGGCTTCGCCACCAAGAACGGCGAGTTCTCGGTGATGATCGGCCTGACCGTGAAGAATCAACCGGTGATCGGCGTGGTGCAGGAGCCGATTCAGCGGCGGACGACGTATGCGACCCTCGGCGAAGGGTGCTTCGCGATCCGCGGCGAGCAGCCGCCGGTGCGCTGCCGGGTCAGCGGGTGCGCGACGTTGGATGCGGCGACTCTCACGACGAGCCACTTGAACCCGGACAAGCCGCCGAAGCCGGTGATCCGCAAGCTGCGACCCGGGACGGTTCATCAGACCTTCTCGGCCGGGGTCAAGCTGGCCCTCGTCGCCCGCGGCGAAGTGGACCTTTACGTGAACGACTACCCGGAGTTCCACGACTGGGACGTCTGCGCGGGTCACATCCTCGTCGAGGAAGCCGGGGGCACCGTAACCGAATTCGACGGCGGAGCCGTGCAATACGGCCGCGTCGGCGCCAAACGGCGCGGCGGCATGGTGGCCACGAACGGGTTGTTGCAAGCCGAAGCGCTGAATCGATTGGGCGGGAGCATTCCGTCCGAGCCGGACGCGTGAGCGACGGTATCGGTATCGACCGTCGCTCACACATCCGGCTCTGAAAAAATCACTTCGCAATCGACGCGTCCAAACAGACGATCTTCCCCGCGTCGCGCAGGTAGATCTTCCCGTTGACGACGGCGGGCAACGCCCAGCATTCCCCGCCGGCGAGCACGTTGTCCACGCGGCCGAGTAGCCGGAAATCCTTGGGATCGGTGTTCGTCAGCGCCAGCGACCCGCGCTCGCTGAGGCACAGGAGCGAGTCCCCCACGAGAACGGCCGATCCTTTGCCCAGTCGATTGCGGACATCTTCCGCAGGCCAATCTTCCACGGCCTTGCCATCGCGCAGGTTCACACAAGTGAGCTGGGCCTCGTCGAAGCCGTAGATGAATCCGTCCTTGTGGACGCTCGTCGAGTGGTGGTTGCGCATCACCTTGCCGGCGCGAAAGTAGACCAGCTTCGCTTGCTCCCCTTCGACGCGGAGGGTCACGCAGCCTTTGTTGTAACCCGACGATACGAAGACGTAATCGCCCGCGATCACCGGCATGGCGATGTTGCCGAGGTTCGCGGTCTCCCACGGATGCTTCCAAAGTAATTCCCCGGTAGCCGCGCGGATGCCGAGGATCGACTTGCCGGTGACGGCGACGATCTGCCGGATCCCGCCGAGGGTGGTGGCGATTGGCGAACTGTAGCCGCTCGGTTCGGATTCGCAGGTCCAGCGTTGGGCGCCGGTGATGCGGTCGAAGGCGACGACGGAGCCTTTCTTCCCGCCCGGTTGCACGATCACCGAGTCGCCTTCGACCAACGGCGAGCAGGCGACGCCCCACGTCGGCACGCTCGCTTGGTATTCCGAGACGAGGTCATGCGACCACTCGATGGTCGGTTTCTCCCCCGGCTGTTTCGGGAGTTTCAACGCGAGGAACCGGCCCGTCGCCCCGACACTGTAAAGCGTGTCGCCGTGGATCGTCGGCGTCGCCCGCGGGCCACCGGGGTAGCCGATCGATTTGTAATCCACCGGAGTTTCGTGGATCCAAACGTCCGCCCCGGTGTTCGCATCGAGGCAGCGGACGCGCTCGCTGCCTTCGACACGATCCATCGTGTAGAGCTTGCCGTCGACCACCACGAACGAGGAATACCCCCCGCCGCAGGGCGTTGTCCAAAGGACGGTGGGCGGGTTCGCGGCCCAGTCGGTGCGGAAGTTCGTACCCGGCGACCAACCGTCGCGGAGTGCCCCGCGGTACTGAGGCCACGCTTTCAAATCGGGCCGCCGCTCGCCGCTCTGGGACAAGTCCACATCCTTCAACTTTTTCAACTCGGCGGTGTCGACCTGTTCGCGGTCGAAGAAGTTGGGGAATCGCTGTTGGAAGAGGTACCAACTGAGCATGAGCAACCCGGCGACGCCGAGTAGTCCGGCGATGAGGAGGTAGCGGCGGGTGCGCGATCCGGGCGGGCGTGTGGACATGATTGGCTCGTGGTGGTGGTTCAATCCGCAATGGCTTCCAAACTCGCCCGCGCCGCGGCGATGGTCTCAACGATGTCGGCGTCGGTCATGGCGGCGCAGGTGAACGCCGCTTCGTACTGGCTGCAAGGCAAGTAGATGCCGCGATCCATCATCGCCCAGAAGAAGCGGGCAAAGCGCTCGGTGTCGACGGTCTTGGCGGTGTCGAGGTCGGTGACCGGAGTGCGGGTGAAGAAGAGCGTCCACATGCTCCCGACGCGATTGAATTGGTGCGCGATGCCGAGTTCCTTCGCGGCCGC
>JANOSQ010000527.1:0-4376 GCA_031415915.1 Fimbriiglobus sp.
CGGCCCAAAGCGAGGGTTCTGCGCGTTCTCCACGCTGCCCACCCGGCTCCGATCAGAATCAAGAAGCGGTCGGCGTACTCCGGCCGCGTGCCCCAGTACTGGACGAGCAACGCGAGCAGGGCCGCGGCGCCGAGCGCCAAGCCGGCCCACGCCGCACTGAGCGGATTGCGGTTGCGGGCTTGGAACGGGGGCAGCATCGAGGCCTTTCTTCAACGGGTCGTCGCCCGTTGTTCCCAACGATTCATCGTCGCCGAGAAGATCGGCATTGTTCATCCCTGACGGGGATCAATTGATTCGGCCAATGATCTTGCGCAGTAAGAGTCGCACGCGTCTGCGACGGATCCATCCGGTTTCGCAGTGCTCGATTCCCGCGGTGCGATCCGTCGCTGGCGCCTCCGGCTCGGAATCTCGCTCGCCCAATTCTTGTAGGGCGGGTGTAGTCTTCGGTACCCGCCGCAAGGCTGAAGCGACCTGCCGGAAAGAGCGGTACGCACTTCGTTCCTGAGGCGGGTTCCGAAGACTACACCCCCTCGAATCCATGGAGGATTTGTTTCAGCAAGCCGACGCCGGCCCTACGAAGAAATAGAGTTGTGCGATGGGTTCGCTTTCCCATCACTTCTTCGGTTCCTCTTTCTTCTCGGGCACGCGCTTGGCCAAGTCCGCGAGGAAGGCCTTGGCCTCGGGCCGGTAGACGAAGGGCCCGCGGGCTTTCACGGCGTCGTTCAGGATTTTGTGCCCTTCCGCAAACTTCTTCTTCTCGTTGAGCACGAGTGCCAAGTAGTAAGCGGTGTCCAGCCCCACCGTGCCGGAGCTGGCCGCGACGCCGAGCGCTTTGTCCGCCTCGTCGATGCGGCCGGCCTTGAAGTAGCAATACCCGAGCACCGAGTAGGCGTCGGCGGCGCGGGTGTTTTGCTTCACGAGGCTCTCGGCCAGTTCGACGCCGCGTTTCTTCTTCTTCTCGTCCGCGGATTCGACGAGGATGAGCGCGAGGTTGCCGAGGGCGAAGGGGTCACCCGGCGCGTCCTTGTGAAGCTGCTCGAATGCGACTTGGGCCGCGGGGTAATCCTTCTTGTGTCGGAGCATCAGCGCTTGCAGCGTCGCCGTCTCGCGGGCTTTGGCGTCGATCTTCGCGGCGGTGTCGATGGACAGTTGCGCCGCCTCGAGTTTGCCTTCGTCGAGGAGCCAACCGCCGTACGAGCGGTGCGTCTTCGGATTGCCGGGGTGGGCCGCGACAGCCTTCTTCAGCCACTCCTCGGCTTTATCCGGATTCGCTTTGCCCGACCAAAGCAGGGCGATCCGCAGCTCGGGCGGTTCGACCGCGGGGTCGTCTCGGAAGGCTTTTTGGAACTCCGCGAAGGCTTCCTCCGGCTTGCCCGCTTGGAAGTTCGCCGCGGCGAGCCGCTGGCGGAGTTGGCCGTTCTTGGCGTCGTCGTCGAGCAGGCCGGTGAGTTGCTCCTTCACGGAAGCCCAGTCGCCGCGCTGTTCGAAGGAGGCGACCAAACCGAGGCGGGACTCGCGGACGAATCGCTTGCGCTGCTCGGCGCTCCAGCGCGGGTCGGCGGAGAATTGCAGCGCCGCTTGGCAGTTGAGGATCGCTTCCGTGATGCGCCCCTCCCCGTAGGCGAAGCTCGCGTTCAGCAAGTAGCCGTCCGGGTGCTTCGGCTCCTCGACGGTGAAACGTTCGAGCGTAAACCGGGCGTCCTTGCCGCGCTCCGCTTGGACGAGCCAACCGGCGAGGATCACGCGCGGGGGTTGCAATTGCGGGTCGGAGGCGCAGGCCTTCTTCAACTGCTCATGGGCCTCGTCGAACTTCCCGGCCCGAAAGGTTTCGAGCGCTTTCTCGACGTCCGGTGACGGAGCGGGCTTCGGGGGCGTTTGGGCAGGCGCGGTCATGGCGAACCCGAGCAGACACAGCGTGGCCAAGAGCGGGCGGATCACGATTTCTCCCGTTGCAGGATGGCGAAGGCGTCGAGGTAATCGGCTTGTTCCTGGGGCGAGCGCGGCAGTGAACGGGCGAGTTCGAGGGCGGCGCGGGCTTGCTCCTTCCGGCCTTGGGCATGGTAAGCCAAGGCCAAGTGGATGTGGACACCGGCCGAGTTTTTGGACACCCGGCGGGCCTTCTCCAAATCCCGGATGGCGTCGTCGCGGCGGTCGTTCGCCAAGTGCACGGCCCCCAAGACTTGCCACTGGAAGGCGGTCATCGGCAGCCCTTGTTCCGCGGCGGCGGCCAACGGCGCGGCGTCGCGCTGAGCTTGCAGCGGTTCGCGTTTCCCCTTGAGGCGAGCCCACGCCAACGATGCGGCGACGTCGAGGTTCTCGGGCGTTTTCCCCTGCAATTGTTCGAAGCAGCGGACCGCGCCGTTCGTCGCGGTGTCGGCCCAGCGCGGCTCGTCCCGCTCGGCGGATCGAAAGTACGCCAGCGCTTGCACCGCGAGCAGTTCGGCGTCGCCGGGGTAGCGCTCCAGTTGGCCCTTCGACTTGCGAATGGCGAGTTCGGCGAGCGCGGGTCGGAAGGGGCCATCCGCGATGCCGCGGAGCGCTTGGCCGATCGCCTTCGACGAACCCCGGTTCAAACTCGCGGCTTCGACCCGATCCAGAAACGCTTCGAGGAGGGGATCCATGCCGGCTTCGGCGAGGCCGCGGACGTAGAGCCGCGCGGCCAACGGATCGCCGGGGAGCGCTTCGCCGAGCGCGGCCAATCGCTCGAGTCCCGTCTGCGTATGGGCACCGCCCGATTCGATGTAGATCCGCGCTTCCGTCCGCAGCGCCCACGGGTTCTTCGCATCGACGGCCCGCGCCTTCGCGCAAGCGTCGAGCGCCAAGTCGCGCCGCCCCGCCACCTCCGCCGTTTCCGCCACCAAGAGCCACAACGAGACATTCTTCGGATCCTTCTCCGCGGCTTTCGAAAGTCGGCTCAGCAGCGGCGCGATGTCTTCGTCGGTGCGGAGCAGTAGCGAATAGAGGGCGAGCAGTTGCGGGTGATCGCCGCAGGCTTCCAACCCCCGGTCGACTTGCCGCCGGGCTTCGGCGCCGTCGTTGGCCCGCAGCGCGGTGATGGCCAGCCCGTGGTACGCGGGGGCCGCTTTCGGATCGCGGGCGACCACACTTTGCCAGACCCGCGTCGATTGGGCGTCGTGATCCGCGGCGAGGGTCGGGTATTGCTCCGCGGTGATCTGGCCTTCGCGCCGCAGCAATGCGAGCGCCGGCCCGAGGCGATTGCAGCTGAGGCCGAGCTTCAGGAGGGTGGCGGTTTCGAGGGTGGAGTCGGCGAGGGACAAGTCGATGAGCCGGCCGATGGCGAGAACCCCGCGACTCAGCCCGGACGGTTGGGGGCGGTCCGAGGTGGGCTCGAAGCCATCGAGGTAACATTCCACCAGTTGGGCTTTGACGGCGACGGGGAACCCGTCCGCGGCCGACGACCGGGCCGACTCGATCACGACATCGCGGACGAACTGCCGCAAGTGGGCCGGGTCGCGGTCGAGTTCGCGGAAAAGGTCGAATGCGAAGAGCAAGGACGCCGGGGTGATGTTCGCCGCGGAATCTTTCGGATCGGGGAGCCGGTCGAGTTCGGCGATGGCGGCCTGGCGGTCGCCGCGGATCATCGCGGCTTTCGTCAGGGTGCAACGCGCGAGCCAATCCTTCGGTTGGTGTACCAACCGCTTGGTCGCCTCGCGCTCGGCTTCGGGCCAAAGGCCGGCCTTCAAATGTTTGGGCAACGTCAAGACCGGCATCGCGGTGTCGGATTCGTCGGCCGAGCCGGTTTCGAGTGCCCGCTTGCGTTGGAGAGCCAGCGCGTCGTCGGGGTTCAGTTTCAACAGTTCGTCGAGGATCGCGTGCAATTCCTCCTCGTCCCCGGCCTTCGCGGCCCGGTCGAAACCGACCCAGAGTTCGGAAGTGCGCTGCCTCTGGCGGGCCTCGGGCCGGAGTTTGAATTGGTAGTACGCGCCGACCGCAAGCCCCGCGAGGATGAGCGCGCAGGCGAGCAATCGCATCCACATGGGAAAACGGATGTCGAAGGCCCGGAGCCGCGAAGATCGAGCAAAACTGGACGAAACGGACGCCATAGTGCGGAGCCTGACGCAAACGAACTCGGTGGAGTTAGTTTACGCGTCCGCACCCCCGCGCGATGCGAAGAAAGCGCGAGGTTCGTCAGCCCGCTTGAATCCACGCGGCGATTTCGGCGGCGGTCAGGCCGGCTTTCGCGACTTCCAGTAGTTTCACTTGCCCCAGCGCCTCGTAGGTCGCCCGGGCGGGATTCTTGTCCGCGAAGTCGGCGTTGAACACGTTCGTCTTCCCGGGTGCCCCTAGCGCGACGAACGCCGAGAGGTCGCCGTACTTCAGTGCCCCCGGCAGCATCATCGGGTCGGTCGGCTTCT
>JANOSQ010000528.1:0-8029 GCA_031415915.1 Fimbriiglobus sp.
TCAACACGATCTGCCCCGGCATGGTGAAGACGGAATTGAACAAATCCGTCTGGCAAGCTTGGGCCGACCTCCAACCGTCCGGCGCGGTCGCGAGTTACGAAGAGTGGGCCGCGGAAAAGATCCGCAAAGTGATCCCGCTGAACGCCTGGCAGACACCCGAAGATGTCGCCAGCATGGCCGTGTTCCTCGCATCGCCCCGCGCGGCGATGGTCACCGGGCAGACGATCAACGTCGACGGCGGCTTCGTGATGCGGTGAATCGTAACGGTTCGTATCGGCCGATAGGCGCACCCGCACGCGCGGGGTATCATGTCCCGTGGGAAAGCTCCGGAGCGCGTTCATGCCATTCGTGTTGAGGCCGCCCGGCGAGACGATCTCCCTGGCCCAGCAGTTGAAAGAACTCGGTTCGCAACGCAAACGCGCCATCGTCGCCGCCGGCGGGCTGCGCTGGCTCGCGGTCGTCGTCGCCTGCGTCGGCTCGGCGATGGCGCTCGATGTCGCGGTGCATTTGCCGGGCTTCGCGCGGGCCTTGCTATTGGTCAGCGCGCTCGCCCTCGCCGGCTGGCTGATCGTGCGCGATCTGCTCGCCCCCGGCCGGCGGATCGTGAAACCGATCCGCGTCGCGATGCTACTCGAAGAGCGCTACCCCAAGTTCAACGACGCCCTCGCCAGCGCCGTCGAGTTCAGCGAGATGAACCCGACCGAGAAGCCCGCCTCGGCCCGCTTCCGCAAGGTCGCCATCAACCGCGCCACGAACGCCCTCGAGCGCTTCGACCTCGGTGCGATCGTCCCCAGCGGCCGCGCGTGGCGTGCCTTCTGGCTCGCGATCCTCGCCCTCGGGATCGCGGTGCCGCTCGCCCTCGCCGACACCGCGCGCACCAAGCACGCCGCGGTGCGCTTTCTCGACCCGTTCGGGCACCACCCCTGGCCGACGAAGACGCAGATCCGCGTGACGCGCCCGAGCGCCTTCCCCCTGCGGATGGCCAAGGGCGAAGCGCTCGACGTCCATTTCCGCGTGCAGGGCGTGATCCCAGACAAGGCGACGCTCGCGGTGCGCTTCGACAACGGCAATACCTTCGAAGAAGTCGCCCCGCTGACGGTGCCCGAGGGGCACAGCGGTTCGCTCGACGGCGTGATCCGGCTCGAAGCCCACCGCATCCCGCGCGAGTTCGAGTTCCAACTGAAGGCGAACGACGGCAGCACCGAGTGGTTCTCGGTGAACGTGCTCCCCCCGCCGAAGCTCGTGCCATTGGATGGCCGGGCGTCGCCCCAGATGCATTTGACCTTCCCGTGGTACACCGAGCAGCCGCCGGCCGATTTGCCCGACGGGGCCAGCGCCGTCGAAGCCGTGCACGGCACGCGCATCCGCTTCCGCGCCGCCGCCGATCGCCGCATCGTCTCGGCCGCGCTCATCCCCCAATCGGATCGGGACGGGTTGCTCCTCGGCACCGGCCTCGCGGGACTCGCCGGGACGAACCCCTTCGCCGCGCTCGGCAGCCAACTGCTCGCGGACGAGGTCCCGCGCGATATTCCCGTGACCATCTCGGGGCCGCAAGGAACCCGGCTCGAAGCCGACTTCACGCCCCGCATCGCCGGCCTGTACAACTTCCGCTTCACCGATGAAACCGGGCTGAGCGGCTCGCGGATGTTCGACATCCGCTACACCCCCGACCCGGCGCCGATGGTGTCGATGGATCGCCCGCTGCTCGGGCAAGATCCGCAAGTCCTCCTGCCGACGGCGAGCGTCACCCTCCAGGCCCGCGCGGAAGATCGCACCTTCGCGGTGCGCCGACTGGTCATCGAGTACCGCTTCGGCGACGCACTCGCTCCGGCCCGGGAACTCCTGCTCGCCGAGCCGAGTACCGCCCCGGCGGCGTCGCAGGCCGCGGTGATCGGGTTCGGCGCCCCGCCGAGTTCGGTCAAACCGGTCGCGCTCGCCGGCGCGGCGACGATCCCCCTGAGTCACTTCCGCAAACCCGACGGCACGCCTCCCGCCGACGGCGACACGCTCATCATCGCCGCCGCCGCGACGGACTTCGACGACCTCACCGCTTTGAAGGAACCGGGCCGGAGCAAACCCGCCTTCGAGATCCGCATCGTCGGCAAAGTGGGGCTGGACGGGCTGCTCCAGCAGGAACTCGGCAAATTGCGGCCGCAGGTGCTGCGCATCCGCGAGGAGCAACGGGCCGTCCGCGAGAAGACGGACGAAGCCAACAAAGCGGCGCAGGAGGGCAAGCTGAACCCCGAAGACGTGGCCAAGCTGAACCAAGCGCAGAAGGATCAACAGGCGATCCAGAACCAGATCGCCGAGCCGCGCGATGGGCTCAAAGCCCAAGCCCAGAAGCTGAAGGATTTGGTCGAGGCGAATAACCTGCCGAGTTCGCCGACGACCAAGCGCGTCGAAGCGGTGGCCGCCGACTTGGCCCGCATCGCGGATCAAAACCTCGACCCGATCGACCAAGCGCTGGCGAAGGCCAAGAACGAAACGGACAAGGGGCCGAAGCCCGACGCCGACAAGGTCGCCGGCGAATTGAAGACCGCCGTGAAGGAGCAGAAGGCGACCGAGACGACGCTCGACCTCGTGCTGAAACAACTGGAGCAGTGGGCCGGCGCCGGGGAACTCCGCGCCGAGGCGATGAACCTGAAGGATCAGGTGAACAAAGCCGGCGAACAAGCGGTGAAAGCGACCGACAAGGTCGAACCGGGCAAGCCGGCGGATCAGTTGAAGCCGAGTGAAAAGGCGGAGCTGAATAAAGCGGCCGACAAGTTCAACCAGCTCGCGGATCGATCCGGGGCCGCACTCGGGAAAGCCGAGCGCCTGGCGGCCGAGAAAGAGGCGCAAGCGAAGGATCTGCAAACGAAGGCCGACGCGAAAGCCGACGAAGGCAACAAAGCCCAAGCCTCCGCCGACAAGCAACCCAAAGGGTCGGACGCCGCGGCCGAGGCGCAAGCCAAAGCGGACGCGGCCAAGGCCGAGGCGGATTTGCTGCAGAAAGCTTCCAAGCAAGCCAAGGCGGAAGCGGACGCCCTCCGGAACGCCGTGCAGAAGGCGGGCGGGCAAGAACTAGTCGAAGAGTTGCGCAAAGCCGGTCAGGAGCTTCAACAAAACAATCCTGCGCAAGCCAATGACGCCAAGCGAAGCGCGGCCGACAAGCTCGCCAAACTCGCGGAAGCCCTCGGCGAGAAACCGCCCGAAGGCGGCGACGAACTCCGGAAGAAGAAACAGACGGCCGACGACATCGACAAACTCGCCGCCGAGCAGGATGAACTCCGGAAGAAGACCAAAGCGGCCGCGATGATCCCGGACGAAGCGAAGCGCGCCGAAGAATTGGCGAAGCTGGCCCGGGAGCAAGAGAAGCTGAAGAAGAAAACCGAAGATGCCGCCGAGAAGTTGACCCGCGACCGCCAGCAAGACGCCGCCGACAAACTCCGCGCCGCCGCCGAGCAGATGGACGCCGCGGCCAAGGATCTGGCCGGCGGCAAGCCCCCGGAAGAGAAGCAGGACGAAGCGATTCAGAAGATCGATGAGGCGGTGGCGAAGCTGGACAAGGAACGCGAGAAGGACGCCGAGAAGTTGTCTCAGGAGAAGCGCGAGGAACTCGCCGAGCGGTTGAAGGCCCTGCGCGACCGGTTGAAAGCGACCGACGATGAAGCGGGGCGCATCCAAGCCGATGTGCTGAAAGAAATGGGGTGGGATCGGGCCAAGATCGCCAGCGTCGGCGACCTCGAAGACCGCGCCAAAGTGGTCGCCGAGGAACTTCGCGGCTTCGCCGAGAAACAACTCGAACCGCTGCCGGTCTTCAGACAACTCACGGAGCAAGCCGCGGATCTCACCGAGAAGTCCGGCAAACTCTTCGGCGAACGCAAGCTGGAGGCGCTGGATGCCGCCGGGCAACCGTTCGACAAGAAAGCCGAGCAGGCGACCGACGATCGCACCCGCCGGCCGATCCGCACGGCGCTGCGTCGGCTCGACCACATTTTGGAGTCGATCCGCTCAAACCCCAAGCCGATGCCGATGGGCGCGGCCCCGATGCCGATGGGGATGCCCGGGATGCCCGGCGAAATGACGATGCCCGAGGGAAAAATGCCCGGCGGTGTTCCACCGCTGGCGCAGTTGAAAGCGCTCCGGGCCATCCAAGCCGAAGTCAACGAACGCACGGCCGCGCTCGCCAAGCTTCAGCCGGATAAAACGAAACTCAACGACGCCGACCGCGAAGAACTGGACGAACTCGAGAAGACCCAGCGCGACATCGCCGACTTGCTCGAAAAGATCGCCCCGGCCTTCCAGCCCCCGCCCGCCGACCCGGAGAAGAAATGATGCGATTCTTGCTGACCTTCGGCACGGCGGTGTTCGTGGCATCCTCGGCGTTCGCCGTCATCGCCCCGCCGATTCCGCGCCTGACGGAGTGGAAGGTGCCCGACGCGCCCAAGCCGGAACCGGCGACCCCCGGCGAAATGGAAGAGCCGGCCAAGATCCTCGAACGGCTGACGCAAAATACCAAGGACATCGGCGAGCGCTTGAAGGACCAAGACACCGGCGACGAAACCCGCAAGAAGCAGGAGCAGGCGCTGAAGGACATCGACGCCCTGCTGAAGCAGAACGAACCGCCGATGGGCGGCGGCGACGGAGCCAGCGAGATGCCCCCGCCGATGGGCGGCAACTCCGGGATGAAACCCCCGCCGATGGGCGGCATGGGCCAGCCGATGCCGATGGGCGGCGGGCAACGCCCCAAACGGGGTGGGGGCGACAAGCCGATGCCGATGGGCGGCATGAAGGATCCGATGATGCAGCCGGGCGGAATGAAAGATCCGATGCCGATGGGAATGGGCACCGGGATGAAGGATCCGATGATGCAACCGGGAGGAATGAAGGAGCCCGGAAACAACTCGGGGACGAATAAAAGCGGCAATCAAACGTCCCCGAACTTGCCCAACGAGGATCCCTTCACGAAGCAGGTCTGGGGGCACCTCCCGGAGAAACTCCGCCAGCAAGCCTCGCAATACTACCGCGAGCAATACATGCCGAAGTACCAAGAGATGCTGAAGCAGTATTACTCCAACCTCGCGGAGCGGGACAAACCCGTGAGGAAGTAGATCGCGCCGCCGGGTCTGTCCGGATTCGGATCAGTTCTGGCCCTGCTCCATCGGCGACTCGCACCGAGTCGGGGTCGGGCCACATTCTACGCGGGGGGGGCCGGGATGCTCGAAGTCGAAATGAAGTTCCGCGTCGCGGATTGGGCCGACATCACGGCGAAGCTGATCGCGGCGGGCGCCGTGGCCGTGCCGCAGCGCGAGGATACCGACCACTACTTCAACGCTCCGGACCGCGACTTTGCCCAGACCGATGAAGCCGTGCGGCTGCGGCGAATCGGTGGCGAGAACTACCTGACGTACAAAGGCCCGAAGATCGACACGGTGACGAAGAGCCGGCCGGAAATCGAGCTGCGCCTCGCGGACGGTTCGCAGACGGCCGCCGATGCGGTGCGCTTCCTCAGTTCGCTGAAGTACCGACCGGTGGCGGTGGTGTCGAAACTGCGGCAGATCTACACGTTCGAGCGCGACGGCTTCAAGCTGGCGGCCTGCTTGGACGATGTGGGGGCGGTGGGGCGGTACGTCGAGCTCGAAATCATGGCGGAGGAATCGAAGTACGCCGAGGCCCGCGAAGTGCTGCTGAAGACGGTCGCCGAGTTCGGCCTGGCCGATCACGAACGGCGGTCGTACCTGCGGTTGCTGCTGGAGCAGAGCGCGATGCGCACCCCGGCGCCGAAGCGGAAGTGAGGTGGCCTCAGCCTTCCAAGCCCAATTCTTTCAGGTTCAACGCCGAGGGGATCTGTCGGGCCAGCGCGAGCAAGGCGTCATCGGTGAACGAGCGCAGCCGCTCGACAACCCCCGCCGGGAGCGGGCCGAACTTGGAATCGAGTTGCGCTTCGAGCACCTCCAGCAAACCCACCCGCCGACCCCGATCCATGCCTTTCTCGATGCCTTTCTCGATGCCTTTCTCGATGCCTTTCTCGATGCCTTTCTCGATGCCTTGCTCGATGCCCGCTTCCATCGCCCGCTCGTATCGCGTCTTGTTCATCGCTCGCACTCCTTCGGTACTGTTTTTCTCGATTATACCATCGAACCGCTCCAAATGTTCCGACGCGATGGGCAAATACGCTTCCACACAGTCCCCGAGCAAATACCGCTGCTGTTCGTTCAACGATCCCGCTTCCGATAGCCGCCGCAAGGCCTCGGCTCCGTATTCGGCGGCTTTCTCCTTCGGCAGTTTCATCAGTGCGGAAAGGGCCACCCCGAGCCAGTTGTCGCCGCGCAAATAATTCTCGGCGTCCAAGCCCGGCAGGCCGACGTAGAGGTAGCGGAAGGTGTTCACGTCCAGTTCCCACACGCGTTCGACCACGCTCTCGATTCCGATGCCGTCGAGCCCGACTTTGAGATAGATGACGATCGGCAACACGGGCAACCCGTGAGCATCGCTCAGGTGGCGGAAGTAAGCCAGCAAGCGAGGTTCGAGCAGCGTGGTCCGATCCGGCGATTCGATCTCGACGTGCACGAGGAGTAGCCAAGCATCGCCCACCGGTTCCAGCGTGGGAAGCTTCGCCACGAGATCGACGAGGTGTCGATCCCCGGCGGGCGGGTCGGGGAGCAGTTCCTGGGTCAACCATTCGATCCGCGTCAGGTCGAGCCGCTTCGCCCAATCGGCGAAAAATAAGTTCAAGAAGTCGGCGAAGAACTCGCGGATGATGGTCTTGAAGCGCTGGTCGTGGTCTTCGGGCATTCGCGCACTCCGGGGTACGGGATCAGACTAACATCCACATCCCGCCTCGTACAATCTCCAGACGTTCCTACCCCTCGCCTCGGGAAACCGCCATGCCCACGAATGCCCCCCTGCAGCGCAAACTCCGGATGGGCCTCATCGGCGGTGGACAAGGTTCGTTCATCGGCCGGGTTCACGCAACCGCCGCCGTCCTCGACAACCGCGCCGCGCTCGTCGCCGGGGCGCTCAGCAGCGATGCGGCGCGGTCGAAGGCGTCCGCCGCCGATTACGACATCCCGGCCGAGCGGGCTTACACCAGCTACGCCGAGATGGCCGTCGCCGAAGCGAAGCGCTCCGACAAGGTCGATTTCGTTTCGGTGGCGACGCCGAACCACACGCACTTCGACATCGCCAAGACGTTTGTCGAAGCGGGGTTCAACGTCATCTGCGACAAACCGATGACGTTCGACCTCGCCCAAGCCGAGGAACTGCTGAAGATCGTGGAGAAGTCGGGCGTCGTCTTCGCGGTCACGCACAACTACACCGGGTACCCGCTCGTCCGCCAAGCCCGCGAGATGATCTTGAATGGGGAACTCGGCGAGATCAACGCCGTCCGAAGCCAGTACATCCAAGGTTGGCTTCGCACGCGGCTCGAAAGCGGCGATCAAAAGCAGGCCAAGTGGCGCACCGACCCCAAGCAATCGGGGATCGCCGGCTGCTTCGGCGACATCGGCACGCACGCCTACAACCTGGGCCGCTTCATGACCGGCCTGCTGCCGACCGAGATTTCCGGCCACCTCAAGATCTTCGAAGACGGCCGGGCGCTGGACGATTACGGCACGGCGCTGATCCGCTACGACAACGGCGCCCTCGGCAGCGTCACCGCGTCGCAAATCAGCCACGGCCGCGAGAACGACCTGAGCATCGAGATCGACGGCACGAAGGGGGCGATCCAGTGGCGGCAGGAGGAGCCGAACACGCTGATCGTCCGCAAGAACGGCGAACCGCACAAGATTTACACGCGGAATGGCGGGCCTTACCTCGGCGCCGCGGCCGGGGCCAGTTCCCGCTTGCCGGCCGGCCACCCGGAGGCGTTCTTCGAAGCCTTCGCCAACGTCTACACCGCCGCGTACGACGCGATGGTGAAACGCGCGGCCGGGCAGGAAATCGAGAGCGTGAACACGGTCTACCCGAACATCTACGACGGCGTGGAGGGGATGCTGTTCATCACGAAGGCGGTGGAAAGCAGCGGGCAAAACGGGGCGTGGATCCC
>JANOSQ010000529.1:0-1996 GCA_031415915.1 Fimbriiglobus sp.
CAGCGGCTTCGCCCCCAAGCTTCGCTTGTTCATGTCGGGGATGCTCTCGTCGCGCACGGACACCGTGCCCGCGGCGGCGTCCTTCTCGCCGACGACCAGCAGGTACGGCACCTTCTCCTGCGAGCCGACGGCGACCTTGCCACCGATCTTCTCGGGGCGGTAGTCGCCGGTGACGCGGAAGCCGGCCGCCTTCAACTTCGCTTCGACCTCGCGGCCGTAGTCGGCGGACTTGTCGGAGATCGTGAGCACGCGGGCCTGCTCCGGCGCCAACCAGAGCGGGAAGTGCCCGGCGAAGTGCTCGATGAGGATGCCGCAGAATCGCTCCAAACTGCCGAAGGGGGCGCGGTGCAGCATCACCGGCCGGTGCGCGGCGTTGTCGGAGCCGGTGTATTCCAGATCGAAGCGCGCGGGCAAGTTGTAATCGAGTTGCACGGTGCCGAGTTGCCATTCGCGGCCGATGCAATCCTTCACGATGAAGTCGATCTTCGGCCCGTAGAACGCCGCTTCGCCGACGCCGATGGTGAAGTTCAACCCCGGCGTCGATTCCACGATGGCTTTCAAAGTCGCCTCGGCTTGGTCCCACTGCGCCGGATCGCCGACGTACTTGTCGCTGCCGGGTTCGCGGACGCTGACGCGGACGCGGTACTCGTTCAATCCGAGGGTGCGCAAGACCAGCAGCACAAGGTCGATTTCGCTGCGCAGCTCCGGTTCGACCTGCTCCGGGGTGACGAAGAGGTGGGCGTCGTCTTGGGTGAAGCCGCGGACGCGCGTCATGCCGCCAAGTTCGCCACTCTGTTCAAACCGGTAGACGGTGCCGAACTCGGCGAGTTTCAGCGGGAGGTCGCGGTAACTGTGCGGCGTCGCCTTGTAAATCTGGATGTGATGCGGGCAGTTCATCGGCTTGAGCAAGTAACCTTCTTGCCCGCTCATCCAGTTCTTCAGCAGGGTCTTCTTCTCTTCGACATCGAGTGCCTTCGGATACTCCAGCCAGAGGGCGCGGGCGTCGAGCGCGATCTGCCCCCAGGTGTGGCGCGGGTAGTCGTCCTCGCCCGATGGGAATTCGCCTTCGCTGACGCTCTCGATCAATTTCAGAAACGCCGCTTCGCGCACCGGGGTCAGGTGCTTCTTCTCGAGCAGGGTGAACCAAGTCTCGACGGTCTGCACGACGGGGTTGAAGTACATCGGCGGGAACTGCGCATCGGCGTAGTACGGGAAGTGTCCGCTGGTGCGGTACATGTTCAGGTTGCCGATGTGCGGGGTGTACACCGGTTGGTAGCCGCGCTTGACGAGCTCCTCGCGGATGAAGGTCTCGAGCAAATAGCGCAGGGTCGCCCCTTTGGGCATCCAGAGGATCATCCCTTGCCCGGCGGTCTGGCTGATCGTGAACAATTTCAACTGCTTGCCGAGCAGCCGGTGGTCGCGCTTCTTCGCTTCTTCGATTTGCCGCAGGTAGGCATCGAGCGATTTCTGATCGAAGAAAGCCGTGCCGTAGAGGCGCTGCAACTGTTCGCGGTTGGCGTCGTTCTTCCAATAGGCCCCGGCGATGCTCAGTAGTTTGAAGGCGCCGACCTTGCCCGCGTGCGGGATGTGCGGCCCCCGGCAGAGGTCGATGAACTCGCCCTGCCGATAGAAACTGACCGACTCGTGATCCTTCAGCCCCTCTTCGATGTGCTCGACCTTCAATTTCTGCTTGAGATCGGCGACGAGTTCTTTGCCCTCCGCAGTGGGCCGCTCGAAGCGCTCGAACGGCTCCGCGAGGTCCACGATCTTCTTCATCTCCGCTTCGATCTTGGGGAAGTCGGCCTCGGTGATCGCGGTCGGTGAATCGATGTCGTAGTAGAAGCCGGTTTCGGTGACGGGGCCGAACGCGAGTTGCGTGCCGGGGAAGAGCCGCATCACGGCCCGCGCCATGATGTGCGCGCTGCTGTGCCTTAGGATCTCGAGCGCCGCGGGCGATTTATCGGTGAGCAGTTCAAATGGAATTCCTTCCGAGCCG
>JANOSQ010000530.1:0-1684 GCA_031415915.1 Fimbriiglobus sp.
GACTTTTTGCACGGCGGGCAGCAACAGCCCGATGAGGATCGCGATGATGGCGATCACGACGAGCAATTCGATCAGCGTGAACCCGGCGCGGGCGACCGACCATCGTTGAGGCGATACTCTCACTGGCACTCTCCACAAAACGGGGGTGTCGGAACAAGTGGTGGAAACGGAGGCGCGGCCCCCGCTTCACAATGCTACGGCCCGCCCGTCGACGCGTGGTGAAGACTCGGAGAGTTGTCCGTGAAGGTTCGATGAAGTGATTGGCCGGCGGTGGAACCGGCGGATTTTGAGGAGTGACGGGACTTCGCGAGAGAAGCACGTTCGGGCGGGTTACTTCTTATCTTTGCCCGGGCCGATGGTGATGGTCACGGGTTCGCTTAGTACTGCGCCCTCCCAAGCACCTTTGAGAATTGGTACTGACCCACCATCGATCTCAGCCGTTTCGCCGGTTTCCTTTTTAATCAGGGCTACCAAGTCGGCCTTCGGCCCGACGGTATACCCTACTCGCCACTTGTAATCGCCTTCGGGAATACCCTTCCCCTTCCGAGGCAGATGCACCGCCAATTGATGCGGCAGAATCGTGTCGATTTGCTTCAGCCACTTGTGCCATCCGGTGTCCCGGAACATCAACTTCAACACCTCCGCGTCGGCGAATTGACAGGCAGGGATCGGATGGCAAGTGAAGTTGGCCTTATGACCGACCGGTTCCGAAATCAAGTAGAAATACGCCGAACCGCAACCGAACTCCGAGAACTGAATCTGGAGGCGACTATCGTTAAAACAGGAGAACTTGGCCACAATCATGACCGTGTCGTCGAGATCATACCGCTTTCTGTCCGTTTCGATCTTGAGCTTCATCGTTAGCTCCCGATTGGCCTTTTTCTCAGGCTCCCGGTGCGCTGCTGGTAGGAGCGGCAGAACCAGCGCCCCGACGAAGAGGGCTGCGGGAATGGTTTGCAGTCGCATGAGCTACTCCCGGAGTTGTAGTTTGGTGTCTTGGTCGGCGTCTTTGAACGTGGACGGCGGGTCGATGTAACTGATCGCGCCCTGATCGGTGACGACATATAGACCGTTGGCGGTGTAAGCAGTGCTTCCACCTTGACTGAATCCGATCATGATGCTGGCACCGGAATCGAGCGGTAGTTCGCTCGTGACGCCGACGATGCTGCGGGCCATAAGCTGATCGCGTGCGTCGTTATATCTTGCGTCGGGTGCATAGGACATGTAGATGTAGTCGCCGCTCGAGTACGCCCCCACGTCGTTTGGAAAGAATCTGCGGGCGTACCAGAAGTTCGACGTGTTGCCGAGCAGCGTGCCGGGGTCGTTGAAAGCCAAGCTGTTCTGCGGCAGGCCACTGCCGTTGTAGTCGAATATCACCGTGTCGTTTTGCGTGTACGTCTGGCTGCCGTCTAGGTCGATCCAGAGCTTATAGACCGTGTTCTTTTTCAGCCCACTCACAATCACTTGCATCTTCTGATCGTCTATGCGATTCAGCACTTGTGTTGTTCCATTGTAACCCGGCAAATAGTTGGCATTCCCATCGCCGGCGTCGCCGAGTGAAGTGGACCCCATTCACTGGACCAAAAATCGCTTCGCATAAGGTGGAGTCATCGGGTGTCTCGGCCACCCCGGGAAGGTTCGGCCGACGCTCGCCTCGTGAATCCTCCACCGCTTCCAACCGATC
>JANOSQ010000531.1:0-8100 GCA_031415915.1 Fimbriiglobus sp.
GCGAAGCCCGTGAAGCGTCGGCGCAAGCGAAGAAATGGTCGACTTACGGGGCCATCGCCGGCCTGATCCTCAACGTGGGTGGCGGGATCATTTACGCCATCATCGGTGTAGCGGCCGTGGGTGCGGGTGCCAAGTAACACCATGACGACAAACGTTCCGGCCGAACCCGCTTCCCGCCGAACTTGGATGGTCCGCGTCGGCTTGACCGCCGTCGCGGGCCTTCTTTTCATTGGAGCGCTGTATTGGGTGGCGAACAACCCACCCACCGATGACAGCTATTATCCGAAGTGCCTTTCATACCAACTCACTTCGATCCACTGCCCGGGTTGCGGAGCGACGCGCGCCGTCCACGCCCTCCTGAACTTCGATGTTCTCCAAGCTCTCGCTTACAATCCGGTTCTCATTGCGCTCTTGCCCTTCGGCGCGTTTGCGCTCGTTCGCAAGTTTTGGCACCGCGGCCGCGGAACAACGCCCGGCCGACTACCCGGCTTCGTCTGGTTTCCCCGCATCGTCGCGGGCGTTTTCATCGTCTTCTGGATTCTCCGCAACATCCCCGTCTACCCACTGACGTTGCTCGCCCCGCACGAACTCAGCCCGTGACCGCCCGCACTGCGTCCAATACCACTCGCAAAGGCACGCCGTGCTCGCGCGCCACGCGGGCGCAATCCTCGTACTCCGGCGTCGCGATGTCGTGACCCGCCCGCCGACCGCGCTTGATCCGCACCTCGCCCCACGGGGTCGCCACCGTCGCAATTTCGCGGTCGAGAATCGTCCGCTCGGCCCGCGTCCGACGGATGCCGAAGGTGCCCGTTTCGCGGAACAAAATCATTTCCAACTCCGCGACCTTGGATTCCTCCGCGATCACCGTCAGCAGCACCCCCGGCCGATTCTTCTTCATCTGAATGGGCACCCCGAAGACATCGAGCGCCCCCGCGGCGAACAATCGTTCGATGGCGAAGCCGATCACTTCGGGCGAGCAGTCGTCGAGATTCGTTTCCAGCACCGTCACGGTGTGAGCGGACACGGCTGTGTCACCGAGGAACAACCGCAGGATGTTCGGCTGATCGATGAAATCTTTCGTCCCCGCGCCGGTGCCGATGCGGTCGATCGTCATCGCCGGGGTATCGGTGTATTCGGTCACCACGCTCGTCAGGATCGCCGCGCCCGTCGGGGTCGTCAGTTCCGTTTTGATGGCCGACTTCGCCAACGGCACGCCCTTCAGCAATTCCACCGTCCCCGGCGTCGGCACCGGCATGATCCCGTGGGCGCACTTGATGGTCCCGCTCCCCGTCGGCACCGAGGAACTCGTGAACTTATCGACGCCGAGGAGATCCAACCCAACGGCCGCGCCGACGATGTCGGCGATACTGTCGAGCGCCCCGACCTCGTGGAAATGGACCCGTTCCAACGGCATCCCGTGGGCCACCGATTCCGCGACGGCCACCTTGCGGAAGATCGCCGTCGCCAACTCGCGCTGTTTCGGGCTGAGCGCCCCCTTCGCGAGGATCGCCTCGACATCGGGGAGGAACCGGTAATCCTCTTGATCCTTGGCGTGGATGGTCGCTTTGGTCGCCGCGAAGCCGCAGCGTTTGACCTTCTCGATTTCGAGTTCGATGGGCAGTTCGAGCGAAGCCAGCGCCGCACGGATGGCGTCCGCCGAGACGCCCGCATCGAGCACGGCGCCGAGCACCATGTCGCCGGAGATGCCGCTGAAGCAGTCGAAGTGGGCGACGCGCATCCGAATCACCCTTGAAGTTCTTTGACCAGCTTCGCGAGCTGTTCGAGGCTTTGCGATTTCACCAACAGATCGATCCGCTGCTGGGGCACTTCGAGCTTCTGCATCGCGGCCGCGGCCGTTTTCCAAAGCTTCTCGATCTTCTTCCCCTCGGCCAAGTACAGGTCCGTCACCGTCTCCGCCAGCTTCTGGAGTTGGATGGTATCGAGGTTATTGTAATACCGCTTGATGATCTTCTGTTGGTGCGAGCTGAAGTTGTCCATGCCCATGGGGTGCACTCCGTTTACGGAACGTCAAAAGCCTCACAAATGCCCAAGTTTCTGAGGGTGTTTCTACGATTCGTCACCGGAACGGCCAGTTGGCACAACGCCTCTCCATCCGTTCGGCCCGTGCCGATCCATACAATCGCAGGCATCACTCCGGGGGCCGCAATGATCGCTAGGTTCACGGCACTGGCGATGCTCGCCTGCGCGGCGACCGCTTTCGGTCAACAACCGGAACCGCCGCCATTCCAATTGGAAGGACTCCTGCCCGCCGGGCCTCGGACGAGCGCGACGGAGAGTTGGGGCACGCTCCGATTCGAACTCGCCAATTCGACCGATGCCGCCCGCGACGCCCGGGTGGTGGTTTTCTACCCCGAGCATCCCGAAGTGCGATACGGCCGCGACGTGTGGTTGCCCCCGCATTCGACCACCGCTTCTTGGCTGACGGTCGGCCCCGCCGGATCCGACGGTCCGCGACGGGCCAGTCGCGAATTGAAATTCCAACTCTACGAACGATCCGCCGGGACTTTCCGGGAGTTGAGGTCGGGGGGCGACGAACGGCTGCGGGCGCGGGCGATCCCGTTTCGGAAGCGGGAGCCGAGCACGTGCGTCATCGCCGACGACATCGCGGGCGATCCCGATCCCGAGGCCTTGCAGTTCGCCCGCGTCTTCCGATTGTCCCGCGGACTCTCGGAAGTCGCCACCCCGATGCGGGATCGATTTTTACCGCCGACCCCCGAAGCGTACGATGGAACCGACCACGTCATCCTCGCCGGGAACCGCTTGGCCGAAGATCCGATGGGACTGGCGGCGATCCGCCACTGGGTTCAGCGCGGCGGCTCGCTCTGGGTGATGCTCGACCGGGTGGACCTGGCGACCGTGGCCCCGATTCTCGGCGACGATTGCGGCATCGAAGTCGTGAGCCGAACCAGTCTGACCTCCGTCCGCCTCGCCCGTCCCACCGAAGATTCGAGCAAGGTCGGCACGAGAGAATTCGATGACCCGATCGACTTCGCCCGCGTCCGCTTGGGCGGCAACGAAACCGTGCTCTTCAAAACCGATGGCTGGCCCGCGGCGTTCAGCCAGCAACTCGGCCGCGGCAAAGTCGTGTTCACGACCCTCGGCGAGCGGGCCTGGATTCGACCGCGGCTCGCCCGGGAAGCGCGCTCCGGATTCGAACATTTCCCCGACTTGCCGGTACCGCAGCCAGAACTGGATCGCTTGGCGGTCGACTTCTATCCGGAGCCGATCCCGTCGGGGTTGAAACCGACCGATCTCGAACCGATGCTCGCGGCCGAAATCGGTTACAGCGTGGTGAGCCGCGAGGTGGCCGGGGGAATCCTCTTCGGATTCGTCGCTTGCGTCATCGTCGCCGGCATGATCCTCCGCCGCGCCGGTCGCGGGGAATCGGTCGGGTGGCTCGCGCCGTTGCTGGCCGTCGGCACGGCCGCGGTCTTGGTCGGTTTCGGGTTGGCTTCGCGGCGATCCGTCCCGGCGACCGTCAGCGCGGTCGCGGTGGTGGAAGTGTCTCCCGGAACTCGGGAAGGGAGCGCGACCGGTATGGCCGCAGTCTACCGGCCGAGTTCCGGCCCGGTGCGGGTGTCGACCGATTCCGGCGGGTTGATCCAACTGGATGCGACCGGGTTGGAGGGACAATCGCGGCAATTGATTCAGACCGATTCGGACGAGCGTGTCTGGGAGAACATGGCCTTGCCCGTCGGGGTGCGGGCCGGGCCGATTCGGGGAACGGTGCGCGTCGGCGAGATGACGGCGGTCGCGCGCTTCGGCCCGAATGGCCTCACCGGGGTGTTCCAATCCGGCGAGTTCGGGAATCCGGCCGATTCGATCCTCCTCGCTCCCTCCGGCGAGAAGTTCGCTAGCCGATTGAGAACGGAGGGCGGCTTCGCCATCGCGCCCGAAGACCGGCTCGCCGCGGGAGAATACTTGAGCGATGGAGTCGTCACCGATCGCCAGCAGCGACGGGTCGAGGTGTACCGGAAGTACCTCGCCCCGATGCCGCGTCACCTCGCGGGCCGCACCCATCTGTTGACGTGGGTCGAAACGCCCCGCACGCCCGTATCGGCCGAAGCGGGGGAGCGCACTCAAGGATCGCTGTTGCTGGTCGTGCCGGTCTCCTTCGGTCGCCCCCCGCCCGATTCGAAGGTCACGGTTCCCCTCGGCTTCATCCCCTGCGGCCTCGCGGGTCCGGGCAAATTCACGACCGAATCGTCCCTCGGGATGCACCAAGCCCTCCGCTTCCCGTTACCGCCATCCGTATTGCCGTTGACGGTCGAACGGGCGACGCTTGTGTTGAAGATTCGGGCGCCGGGCCGCACGGTCTCCATTCACGGAGCGGGGCGAGTGATCCGCGAAGCGATGAACCCCATCGATACGATCCGGATCGATGTCACCGATGTCGCATTACTTGAACTCGACGCGGACGGCGGGCTGCGCTTCGACCTGAAAGTGAGCGCCTCCACCGACGCGGATAAAGGCGTCGGTTCACCGGGGGTGGGCTGGAGAATCGAGTCGATCGCGATGGAAGTCGCCGGCCAGACGCGAGTCAAATAATGTCGCCGTACCGAGGAGCTTGACCGTGAACCCGATTGTCCGGAAGGAGTGGCTCGACTTATTCCGGACGCGCACGGCGCTCGTCGGGCTGTCGGGGATCGCGGTGACCGCCGCGGCGATGGTGATGGCCCGCTGGCCGGACTCCGGCGTCGGCGACCTGAACGGCGCCGCCGGCGTTCAAGTGCTGCGCGTCTTCGGGTACGGCCTCCTCGCGTGTCTAGTTCTCATCTTGCCGGCGTTCCCGGCGACCACTCTCGTCCGCGAACGCGTTCAAGGCACTCTCGCTCTGTTGCTCAATTCCCCGCTGTCGGTTTGGTCGATCGTCTGGGGCAAAGTCGGCGGATTCCTCGGTTTCACGGCCGTGCTCCTCGCGGTGACCCTGCCGGCCGCCGCGGCTTGCTACACCCTCGGCGGCTCGTCGCTGAGCGGGGGCATCGGCTTGCTGTATGTCGTACTGGCGGCGACGGCCCTCCAATTGACGTCGCTCTGCTTGTTCATCAGCAGCCGCGCCCTAAGCACCGACGGAGCCTTGCGAACGGCCTATTCCGCCGTCTTGGGTTTGATCGTGTTACCTCTGACCGCGCACTGGCTCGTACCGCCGGACAGTCCGGTATTGACCGCACTCGCGGCGTGGCTCGGTTGTTTTTCCCCGATCCCGGCCGTGATGGAAGCGGTCGGGCAAGGCGCGGCCGGGATCGCGGGCACGGAGTATCAGACGGGAGCCATCGGTCGGTATTTGATTTTGGCGGGGTTGACCACCGCTGGTTTCTTGGCCGCGACCTTCGTTCGCATGAGCCGCGCTCCGCTCGACTTGGCCCGTCCGCCCGGCGTGATGACCGAAGATCGATCCCGCGGCCAACGGCGCGCTCGACAACTGCTATTCTTGGTCGATCCCCGGCGGCGGTCGGGTGGAATCGGCCGGTTCGTCAACCCGGTGATGGTGAAGGAATTTCGCACCCGCCGCTTCGGCCGGTTGAACTGGACGCTGCGGTTGGTCGGACTCTGCGCAATACTCTCGGTGGGCCTCAGTTATTTGGCCGCGGCCGGGGCCTTGGGCTGGGGCGTCGAGGTCATGGCCGGGGCACTCGTGCTTCTGCAATCCGCCATCTTGGTCCTCTTCGCACCGAGTCTTTCGGCCGGGTTGATCAGCACCGAGCGCGAGGGCGGCGGTTGGAACCTGTTGCGGATGACCCCATTGTCGCCGGGGAGAATCCTCCGCGGCAAATTGTTGAGCGCGCTGCTGCCGGTGATGCTCGTCTTCTGCGCCACCCTGCCCGGCTATCTCGTCATGATGTCGATCACGCCGGAACTCATGTTTCGCATCCCGCGGGTGTTGGGTAGCCTTGCATTCACAGCCGCGTTCACCATTCTCGTGGGTGCCACCGCGAGCAGTTTGTTCCGGACGACCGCCGCCGCGACCGCGGCGGCATTCTTGACGGTCGCCTTGGTCTGCATCGCGCCGTTTTTAATCTGGTTCGGCCGCGAAAGCCCATTCGGGCACACGACGGTGACCGCGGCCTTGACCATCAGTCCGGTGGCAACGGCCCTTCAATCCGCCGATACGCCCGGGTTCACCCAATACGAGCTCTATCCGAACAATTGGTGGATCATCGGATCGGCCTGCGCGGCCATGCTCGTGTTTCTCACGGCGCGGGTGCGGCAGCTCTGTCGCCCGGAATAATTTGACAAACGCCGATTTAGGTGCTATATGTATAGTATAGAAACGAAGTGATGGTGGGGAGGGGGCTGTGATGCGTGCGATTGCTCGGCTTGTGTTCCTCCTCGCGATTTCCTGGCTTGGCTGTGCAGTTGCGCGCGGTGATGATGGCGTTATCCTCTCGGTCCAGGATCGCGATCCGATCGTCCCGATGCCGAAGACCGCACCGTCGTTTGCGCCCGGCCTCCTCGACTTGTGGCTGTTGGCGCTCGACCGGCCGGAAGTGGAAATGAGAACCTCGGCGGCGACGGCAATCGCCGCAGCCCACCGTCGCGGAATGCCCGGTCTCGCCGTCGCCATCGACCCGCTCCAGAGGGCGTTGGACCGAGCCGATCAACACCCCGATGTGCGCTTGGCCGCGGCGACGGCACTCGTGGCACTCGATGCCAAAGCGACGGCCAAGTCCCTCCTCAAAGCCTCCGAAGCGGGGGCCGAGTTCCGCGAATTGACCTACCCGGCCCTCGCGCGTTGGGATCACCCGCCCGCGCGGGCGGTGTGGCTGGGAGTCTTGGACAAGCCACTCCCTTCGACACGGAGCCATCTGTTGGCCGTGCGGGCGCTCGGAGCGGTGCGGGAGGCGAATGCGATCCCGAAACTCCGCGAGTTACTCTTCGCAAACGAAGCGACCGCGCCGCTGCGGATCGAAATCGCCCGGGCTCTGGCCGCGATCAGTCCGGCGGGGTTGGAAGCCGATGCCCGCCGTTGCACCGCCGACCCGTTGGCCGCGGTGACACTCTTGAGGCACCACCGAGGGGACGAAGCCGTCCGGCTCCTGCAAGGGTACGCGGCCAGCGACGAAGCGGGTGTGGCGGGGGTCGCCGTGGAGCGTCTGCTAGAAATCGATCCGAAGCTCGCCTTGCCGGGACTGAGCAAGGTCTTGGCGAACTCCGAACCGGAAACGCGGCGGCTCGGAGTCGAGGTGATGGTGCGACTTCCCACCGTCGAACACGCCGGCACCCTCTCGAAGCTGCTGGCGGATTCGCACCCCCTCGTGAGAAATCGTGCGCGCCGAGCACTGCAGGGGTACGCGGGATCGGCCGCGTTGCGGAGCGCGGTCGAGATCCAATTGATCAAGACGCTCGATCTGACGGATTGGCGGGGCCAAGAACAAACCGCGCTGTTGGCCGGGCAGCTCAAGCACAAGCCCGCGGCGGAGAAACTCGTCGAACTGCTCGCCTCGCAGCGGCCGGAGGTCTTCCTCGCCGCCGCTTGGGCCTTGCGCGAGATCGCCGTGGTCGAGACCCTCGCCGGTGTCCACGAACACTTGAAGGCGAAGCACAAACAAATTCTCGCGTCCGGGCGGAGCGCCGGGATGGCCAACGTCGCGCCGGAACAGTTGGATCACCAGCTGAGCCAACTGGTGCAGTTCATCGGCCAAGCGAAGTACAAACCGGCGGACGCGACTCTACGGGCACTCTTCCCTCGGACAGTCGCCAACGCACCGGCCCCCGGCTTTTCACCCGTGGGAGGCGAAACGCGCTCGGCCGCCGTCTGGTCGCTCGGTCGGCTCCATTCCGATCAGGGCGATGAAGCACTGGCCCAAGCGATCTTGGGGCGATTGACCGGGGATGGGGCGCTTGGCCCCGACGACGCGCGCGTTCGCAAGATGGCGCCCGTGGCGCTCGCTCTCATGAAAGCGACCTCGACGGTGCCGACGCTTCGGGAATACTCGCAAGGGGAGAAGCCGACGCTCGACGCGGCCACGAACGCGTGCCGGTGGGCGGTGGCTGTGTTGGAGCAAAAGCCACCCCCACCGCCCGGCGTCGTCGCCATTCCGCAGACGGATTGGTTCCTCGTCCCACGCAAATGATGTC
>JANOSQ010000532.1:0-2558 GCA_031415915.1 Fimbriiglobus sp.
CGGGCGAAGGAAGACCTCGCCACGCTCGCCGGGTTTGCGAAGTCCGAGAAGTGGCCCAAGCAACAAGTGCGGTTCTTGCAAGAATTCCTGAGCGAACACGAGATCGGCTGATTCCATGTCCACGTCCCTCGAACGCTACTCCCGGCAGATGCGCGTCCCCGGCTTCGGCAAGGCCGGGCAGGAGCGGCTGCTGAATTCGCGCGTCACGCTCTGCGGCGTCGGGGCCCTCGGCACCGTGCTGGCGAACACGCTCGTCCGCGCCGGCGTCGGGTTCCTGCGCGTCATCGACCGCGACTTCGTCGAGCCGAGCAACCTCCAGCGCCAAGTGCTCTTCGACGAATCGGACGTCGAAAGCAATCTGCCGAAGGCGGAGGCCGCAGCGACGAAACTCCGGCAGATCAACTCGGGCGTGACCGTCGAGCCGATCGTCGCCGATATCAACCGGACGAACATCGAAGATTTCTGCCGCGATGCGGATCTGATCCTCGACGGCACCGATAACTTCGAGATCCGCTACCTCATCAACGATGTGTCCATCAAGCAGGGCAAGCCGTGGGTCTACGGCGGAGCCGTCGGTACCGAAGGGATGAGCATGACCATCGTGCCGGGCGAGACCCCGTGCTTGCAGTGCGTGTTCGAAGCGAGTCCCGGCCCCGGGGAAGTCGGCACCTGCGAGACCGCGGGGGTACTCGGGCCGATCGTGTCGATCATCGCAAGCTTCCAAGCGGCCGAGGCGCTCAAGCTCCTCTCGGGGAACACGGCCGCAATCAACCGCGAACTGTTCATGCTCAACGTCTGGGACAACACGAGCAAGAGGGTGAAGATCGCGCCACTCGCCGGCCGAAAAGGGAAGTGCCCTTGCTGCGCGAAGAAAGAATTCGCGTGGCTCGAAGGGGAACAGGGGACGCAAACGACCAGCCTCTGCGGCCGCAACGCCGTGCAGGTGACCCAGCGCCTGAGCGGCAAACTCGACTTCGCGGCGCTCGGCAAGCAGTTGCAGGCCAGCGGCACCGTGACCGCGAACAAGTTTCTGCTGAAGTTCAACGTGGTCGATTCCGGCGACGGCTACGAGTTCACCGTTTTCCCCGATGGCCGGGCGATCATTAAAGGGACGGCCGATTCCGAACGCGCCCGGACGCTGTATGCGAAGTACATTGGACATTAGGAATGGGAGGAGGGTAGAACCATGAGCGTCGCAACGTTGCCAAGACCCAAAAAAGCGGAAGCCACGCCGCCCGAAATCGGGCTCTCCGAAATGTCGATCCGTCGATTCACGGTCGAAGAGTATCACAAGCTGATCGAAATCGGCGTTTTGAAATCGGGTGATCCGTACGAACTCCTCCACGGTTGGATCGTGAAGAAAATGTCCTTAAACAACCCCCATAGGCAAGCGGTGTCACGACTTTACCGCTGGTTCACGCGAAATCTGTCCGACGAATGGTACACTTGCTGCCAGCAGCCCTTTACGACCGGCGACAGTGAACCCGAACCCGATATTTCCGTATCGATAGGCCCGGATCGTTTGTACGACGACCGAAAACCCGGGCCGACGGATCTCGTGCTCATCGTGGAAGTGTCCGATTCGACTTTGGTCACCGACAGCAACTACAAGCTGAATCTTTACGCCGAAGCTGGCGTCGACCAGTACTGGATCGTCAAACTCGTCGCTCACCGCGTCGAGGTCTACACCCAGCCTCACGTCGGCCAAGAGTCCGGTTACAAATCGTGCGTCCATTACACGAAAGGCACTGACATTCCCCTCGTCCTCGGGGGCACGTCCGTCGGCAGTCTCCCCGTCTCCGAGTTCCTCGCGTGATCTACCTCGACAACGCCGCGACCAGTTTCCCCAAGCCCGAAGCGGTCTACCGCGCGCTCGACCGCTTCGCGCGGACGTCGCTGGCCAACCCCGGCCGGGCCGGGCACGCCATGGCACTCGCGGCGGAACACGCTCTCGACGATGCCCGACATCGGCTCAACCGCTTCCTCAACGGCCGCGATCCGAACCGGTTCATCTTCGCGCTCAACGGCACCGATGCCCTGAACATCGCCATCAAAGGGACGCTCGACGCCGGCGACCACGTCATCACCACCGACCTCGAACACAACAGCGTCAGCCGTCCGCTGCAGGCGATGGCCAACGCCGGGTTCATCGGACTGACGCGCCTCGTCTCCGACGGCGGTGGGACTATCGACCCGGACGCGATCCGCGCGGCAATCACGCCGAAGACCCGCCTCGTCGCGATCACCCACGGCAGCAACGTCCTCGGCACCGTCCAACCCATCGGAGACATCGGCCGCATCTGCCGGGAGTCCGATCGCGTGCTTTTCCTCGTCGATGCGGCCCAGACCATCGGCGTCGTGCCCATCGACATTCAGACGCAGCACATCGATTTGCTCGCGTTCCCCGGTCACAAGTGCCTCTTCGGGCCGACCGGTACCGGCGCGCTCTACGTCGGCCCGAAGGCCAAGGTGCGGCCGTGGCGCGAGGGCGGCACCGGCGGCGATAGCTCCAGTCCGACGCAGCCGTGCGAGTACCCGTACTTCCTCGAAGGGGGCAC
>JANOSQ010000533.1:0-17233 GCA_031415915.1 Fimbriiglobus sp.
CGGGTTTGCCAGCCGGGGTCACTTTGCCCGTCTTGTATTTGTCGCCGTTGAGCGAGTCGATCCAGACGGAATCGAAGCATTCTAAATAGCGCTGCCGCATCAGCGGGAACGATAGCCCATCGAGCCAAGAATAGTTGGATATGAAGCAGACGATTCCCTCGGCATCCTTGCGACCGGTGATGCAGCGTTCGGCCATCCGAAAGAAGCGGATGTAAAGATCGTTCAACCCTTGGCCTTGCGGCTTCATGTCGGGCGGATCACCCGATGCCCAGCGGTAAGCGTTGGCGATTTCCCCTTCTTCGCCGATCTTCACGCCGGCGAAGCCGTTGTACGGCGGATTGCCGAGCACGACGAGAATCGGCTTCTGGCGTTTCACACCCGTGGCAAGCGCCCGTTCGTCGTTGAGTTCATCGAAGATGCCCGGTTTCGGATCCTTCAAGGGATCCCAGCCCGTCAGGGCGTTTGTGAGGTAGATGGCCGCGCGATCTTCTTTCTTGTCGAAAGCGGCGCCGAACTCTTGGAGGTAGAGCCCGATTTGCAAGTGGGCGACTACGAAAGGTGCGGGGAGTAATTCGAACCCGAATACGCGCTCGCTCACTGCTTTCTTAAGCTTCAACGCGCGTGTGTCTTCGTTTTCATTCTCGATCAAGTGCGTATCGATCGTGCGCAACACTTCGACGAGATACGCTCCGGTGCCGCAACAGGGATCCAATACATAGACATTTTCGTCGGCCAGTCCGTCCGGCCGTCCGAGTTCGTCTTTCAAGGCTCGGTCGACGCGGGCCACCATGTACTTCACAATTTCCGGGGGCGTGTACCAAACGCCCAGTTGCTTTCGCAGTTCGGGGTCGAAGGCTTGGAGGAATGGCTCGTAGAAGTATTGGACGGCTTCGCTATCTTGGAATTTGGAAAAGAAAGCGACTCGATCGACGCGATTCAAGGTTTCGCCCGCCCAATTCAACACTTCATCGAGCTTCCATTCTTCGAGCTTCCCCGGATCGGCGAGTTCGTGGAACAGTTTGCGGAGAACCGGGACGCGGAGGAATTTGGCGGACTTCTCCCAATCGAAGCGCTCCTTCCCCTTCGGCTGGCTGCGGTGCCAGAGAACCCAAGCCGAGAAGACGCCGTAGAAGAGGGTTTGCACGAGCGTGCTGCGGAAGAAGCGCCGGCCTTCCTCGGGCTTGGCCGTGTCTTCGAAGTCGATGCCGAGGGCTTGTTCGAGGGCCTTGCGGACGCTTTCGAGAGCCGGGACCGAACTCGCACGGGCCACCCGCCCGCGCGCCTCGCGGGCATAGCTGGCCAAGAACCACGCCACCGATTCCGGGTCGGTGATCGGCGCCGGACGCAACAGGCAGCGGCGGAGGAAGTCGAGGAATTCATCCCCCAACAGGGCCGCCAGTTCGTGGGCGTCCGCCGTCCAGAACTCGGCTTCGCTCGGCACCAGTCGGTAGTGTTCGTAGCGGACGCGGTTGCCGGCGTCGTCGCGGCCCACCAGCAGGAACTCCCGGTAGTTCGTCACCAGCACTTGGTTGTACTTGTTCCAATACTTCGACACCTGCGCCGAATCGGCGACCTTCAACAGTTCGTCGCTCGGCGGCTTGCATTCGATAACGCCGTGCTTCGGCACCGTGCCCACCGGCGCCGCGACCGCGTCGTCTTCGATTTGATCTTGGGTGAACAAGCCGCCGTCCGGCATCGTCCCGGCCAGATTCTTCAAACTCATGAAGGCGTGGACGCGCGGGTGCAGGTCGGCCCCGGCGAAGTTCAAAAGCGTTTCGAGCGGGCCGTAGAGGCTCGTTTCCGGGGTGAGCGCCCCGGTGTTGCGTCGACTGCGGCAAGCCAGCAAATATTCGGCCAACGGGTGAATTGACATTCTTTCAGCATACCGGGTTCGGGGCTACCCGTGCAGGGCCGGAATCGGTCTGTCCAGCGACCACCCTATCGCCGGGGTCGACGTAAGTCTTAGGGGGGCTTGGTCTGTCCAGAAAAGTTCGGTCTGTCCAGAAAATATTGAGTCTGTCCAGCGGGGGGTGGGGGGTATCGCGCTGGACAGACCGAAGTCGATTTACAGGTGCGAATTGATGAGCTTCGAGAGTTCCGGTTCGCCGACGACGCCGACGAGTTCGTGAACCGCTTTGTCGCCGCCTTTGAAGAAGAGGATGCGCGGGATGGTGTTCACGTCGTACTTCACGGCGAGGTCGGGGTTCTCGTCGATGTTCACTTTGCCGACCTTCACTTTGCCGGCGAAGGCATCGGCGACCTTTTCGATGGTCGGGGTCAGCATCCGGCACGGCCCGCACCAGGGTGCCCAGAAATCGGCGACGACGAGTTCGCCCGAGGCGACGGTCGCGGCCCAGTTGTCCGTGGTCAGTTCGAGAACGTTGGGGCTGCCCATGTTGCACAATCCTTTACCGAGTGGGGTGGTGTCCGCCATTGTAGTGAGCCATACCCCCTCGGATACCAGCAACCGCGCCCGCCCTTTCAATCACGCCGCGGCGGATTGCTCCTCTTCGGCGTAATCCTCGAACCGCACCGCGATCTGTTTGGAAATGCCGCTCTCCTGCATGGTGATGCCGTAGAGCACATCGGCCGAGGCCATCGTGCGCTTCTTGTGCGTGATGATGATGAACTGCGAGCGGTCCAGAAAATCGCGGAGGGCGTCGGCCAGCCGGGCGGTGTTGGCCTCGTCGAGTGCGGCGTCGACTTCGTCGAGGATGCAGAAAGGGCTGGGCCGGCTGCGGAAGATCGCGAGCAGCAGCGCGATGGCCGTGAGCGTGCGTTCGCCGCCGCTGAGTAAGGAGAGATTGCGGAGTTCCTTGCCGGGCGGGCGGGCCGTCACCTCGATGCCGCTTTCGAGCGGGTTGGCTTCGTCTTCGAGCACGATGTCGGCCATGCCGCCGCCGAAGAGCTTGCGGAAGAGATCTTGGAAGTGCCCGCGCACGAGGCCGAGCGTCTCGGCGAAGAGCTTGCGGCTGTCGGCGTTGATCTGGCCGATGATCTCGTGCAGTTTCTTGTGGCTCTCGGCGAGGTCGTCGTGCTGGCCGCGGAGATCCTGCTCGCGTTTCTCGAGTTCGGCCAGTTCCTCGACCGCTTCGGCGTTCACGCTGCCGAGCTTAACAATCTTCTTCTTCAGGTCGTCGATCTGCACTTGCACCGCGTCCGGATCGGCAAGCGTAAGGGGGATCAGGTCGTCCGCCAACGCCGTCCGTTCCGCGAGGTCGATGCCGTAATCGTCGCGGATGCGCTCGGACACGCTGTTGCGGCGGAACGTCAGATCTTGCACGAGCATCTCGTGGGCGTGGGCGCGATCCCGCCGGCTCACCCACGAATCGCGGAACGTCTTCAACCCGCGTCGTTCGGCATCGCGCTCCGCCCGGAAGGCATCGCGGGCCGCGGCGGCGCGGCGGACGCTCACCTCGGCGAGTTCCTTCTCGGCGTAAGCCGAAGCCGCCAGCGCGGTGCCGCGCAGGATCGCCAACTGGCCCGCGGTCAGTTTCTCGTTCGCCGCGTGGCTCAATTCCAGAACTCCGTCGAGATCGCGGCCGTGCTGCACCCGCTCGACCTCGCACTCGTCGCGGCGATGACGCAGGCCGAGGAGTTGCTCTTCGACGCGACTGAGCGAAACTTGCACCGCGACGTGCTCCGCTTGTTTTTGCTCGCGCTCGCGCTGGGCCTGGAGCAACTCGGCCTCGGCCCGCGTGAGCTTCTTGCGGATCTCCTCGGCGGACTGCTCGGCGTCGCGCCATGCGGTCCGGGATGTGTGGAAGGCCGATTCCGCAGCGGATTGTTCTTGTTCCACCTGCACGACTTCGCGCCGGATGAGATCGTGCAGCCCGGCCAGTTGCTGCTGCACCAATCGTTGGTCGCGGATTTGATCGCGGAGTGTCCCGGCCTCGCCGCTCAGCGCGTGGATTTCGGTTTCGAGTGCCCGGATGGGGGCGTCCAGCGCATCGGCGCGGCGCCGGAAGCCGGATTGCTCGCGCTCGAGTTGTTGAATCGAGCTTTCGAGTTCCGCGAGTTTCGTCCGCAACTCTTTCAATTCGCTCTTGCGCGAAAGCAGCCCGGTGGAAGTCAACGGCGGGCCGATACTGAGCGTGCCATCGGGTTCGAGGAGTTCCCCACCGCGGGTCAGCACGCGGTAGCCCGGGTTGTCGTAGGCGACGTTGCGGGCGGTGAGCAGATCGCCGACGAGCAGCGTCCGACCCAAGAGTTGGCTCGGCAGGCGTTCCAACCCGGCGTGCTCGCAAGCGACGGCCCGCGACAGTGACAACGGATGGTCAGCGGCCGTGGACTGCAGGAGTGGCACGAAGCCGACGCGGCCCGGCAATCCGGGGAGCGCCCGCAAGACCGCATCGATTTCCGCGGTTCCCCGAACGACGAACCGCTGGGTGGCCTCGCCGAGTACGAGATCGACGAGGGGGGCCGACTCGGGGGAAACGCTGAGCAAATCGGCGATCAACCCGGCGACCTCGCCGAGGGCCGGATGCCCCGCTTCGAGTTGCTGCAGCACGACGCGCACGCCGGCGCCGAACCCGTCTTGGCTCTTTTCCAGCGCTTCGAGGACATCGAGCCGGCCGCCGAGCGCACTGCGGGATTCGCGCCGCGCTTCGAGTTCGCGCCGCACGCCGTCGGCCAACTTCCGCAGCTCCTCCTTGTACCCGAGGTGCTCCGCCAAGTTGCCTTTCGCCCCGGATAACTTTTGTTGGACGTCCGCATCGGTTCGCGACAAGTCGATCAGCACGGCTTCGAGGGCGTCGTGCTGCTGCCCGGCCCGTTCGCCGTCGGCGAGTTTGCGATCGAGCTCCCGGCGGAGCCGTTCGGAATCGCCGCGCAGACTTTCGGTCTCCCCTTGCAGCCGGGCGGCCTTGGCGATCCACTCGAACTGCTCTCGCCGATCATTTTGGCCTTCGCGGGTCAACTCCGCGATCCGATCTCGGACGCCGGCCAAGTCGCGACCGGCTTCCTCCGCGGCGTTGCGTTCGCGCGCCGTCCGGGCTTCGCACTCCGCGAGTTCACCCGCGATCTGGCGAATTTGCACTTCCAGCGATTGCCGGCGCCGAGCGAGTTCGATCCGCTGAATACCGAGCCGCAAACGATCCCCTTCGAGGCTCGCCGCTTGAATGCGTTCGAACTTCGCGATGCTCTCCTGCGCGGCGATCTCCCGCTTGGCGGTCGCGAGCTTGGACTCGTTGCGCCGCAGCTCATCCTCCGTTCGCGCCAGCTCCCGTTCGAGGCGTTGAACGTGCTCTTCACGGCCCTCGCTTTCCCGAGTCGCCTCGCCGACTTCCGCCCGCAGCCCGGCCAGCACACCGTGCTGGACGTCCAAGGTCGCGGTCAATTCCCGGTAGTCTTGCTCGGCCAACCCCACGCGCAGGCCCTGCAATTCGTCCGCGTACTCGCGGTGGCGCTGGACCTTGGACGCCTGCAATCGCAGGGTGCGGAGTTGATTGTCGAGTTCCGACAGAATGTCCCGGACCCGCGTGAGGTCGGTGTCGACGCGCTCGAGCTTCTTCAGCGTTTCGATCTTCTTCGCCTTGAACCGGCTGATGCCAGCGGCTTCCTCGAAGATGATCCGGCGATCTTTGGTGCTCGCCGTGAGGAGCGCATCGACGCGGCCCTGCTCGATGACGCTGTAAGCGCCGTGACCCGCACCGGTTCCAAGGAAGAGGTCTTTGATGTCCTTGAGCCGCGCGAGCCGGCCGTTGACGAGGTATTCGCTCTGGCCGTCGCGGTAGACGCGGCGGGCGATTTGGACTTCGTCGGCGTCGAGGTTCAAGATGCGCCGGGCGTTGTCGAACGAGAGGGTCACTTCCGCGAGGCCGAGGGATTTGCGGGTGCTCGACCCGTTGAAGATGACGTCGGTCATCTCCCCGCCGCGGAGCGACTTGGCCGACTGTTCGCCGAGGACCCACTTCACCGCATCGACGACGTTGCTTTTGCCGCTGCCGTTGGGGCCGACGATGGCCGTGACCCCCGGCGCGAACTCGAACCGGGTTCTGTCCGCGAACGATTTGAAGCCGATGAGTTCCAGGCGTTTGAGCATCTGGATGGTTACCCGAGCGGGGGGCGTCAGCCCCCCGTGTCCGCTGCGGGATTGGCGGGGTGATTCGACGGGGGGCTGACGCCCCCGCTCAGTTGCTCACTTGCGTTCCGTCAAAGCCCCGATGGCGTTGGTCTCCGGTTGGCGCGGCCCGAACAAGCGACCGCCCTGAACGCGGTTCGGGTGTTCGAGTTCGACCACGGGGGCTTTCTGCAGCGGCTTCGGTTCGCCGGGGGCGTCGTAGCCCGCTTGCAGGATGTCACCGTTGATTTTCACGGCTTCGACATCGGATCGGGCCAGCGTCAGGTCGGTGCGGGCGAGCGAGGCCAATTGCTGGATCGTCATGCCGCGCGGGGTGGCGTCGACGGCGAGCTTGGCCCCGAGGCACTCGGCCCCGTTGACGCGGCGGATGAACTCGATGGCGTCGCTGTAGTTGCCGCCCATCTCCGCAATCCCTTTCAGGATGTAGCTGAGGTCGGCTCGGTACTTCCCTTCGACGGTGGTCGGCTCGTTGTCCTTCGTGATGATCCGGCTGATGAGCACCGATTCTTCGCCGTCTTTCATGGTGACGGTGAAGTCGGTGCCGAGCGGGAAGGAGAACGGCCCGCGGACCGGCCAAGTCGTTCCGAACAGCACGATCTCGTTGCGGCGTTCGGTGATCAGGTGAACGAGCGGATCGGATCCGTCGGCGATGGAATGCAGCCAGAACGAGTTCCCCAGCTTGCGGCCGCGGACGGAATCGTGGTTCTCGTCCATCAACCGCATCGCGGTGAAGGCGCCGTACCGCAGCGAGGCGTCTTTCGACTTCATCAGCTCGCCGAGTTGATCGATGCAATGGGCGTCGTCTTGGGACGCCAAGGCCTTGAGGCAGTGCGTGCGGAGGGCGGGGTGCCGCTCGGCGAGCCGCGCCAACGTGGCCGAGGCGGTCGGGTCGGCCTTGCCGAGATAGGCCAGCGATTGGGCCGAGGCGAACTGCACCCATGGCGAGTTGCTTTCCAAACCGACGCGGAGGGCGTCTTCGCTCTCGCCGCCGAGGGCTTCGAGCTTTACCGCGGCGATGAGCGCCGTCTCGGGTTGCACCAGTTCTTGTTCGAGCTTCTTGCGGTAGGGGTCGCTCGGGCCGACGTTCACGAGCGTCACTTGCCGGGCGACCATGAGGAAGCGGCCGTGGTTGTGGCGGTACGTCGGGGGCACGAACACGGCGACGAGCGGCTTGCCCTGCACTTTGGCTTCGGCGATCTTGTTGCCGCGGTCGGTCGAGCCGTGGAAGACGGTGTTCAAACGGCTCGCGATCACCATCGCCAACCGCGGTTGGGCGGCGGTGTCGTTCATCAGGAAGTAATAGGGGCGCTCCATCAGGCAGACACCGCCGTTCCAGACCTTGGCGATCTTCTCGCCGCCCGCGGAACTGACCACTTGGTTCTCGGGATCGGCCGATTCTTCCTTCGCTTGCACGAGTTGCCCGCTGACGAGTGGGCCTTCGCCCGTCGCCAGCCGGTTGCCCATGAGCACCGAACTGCTATTGGCCAACGGCGTCTTGCCGACCGGCATGCCCGCGTCGGTGAGCTGCTGGCGGGCGTTCCCGGCCGCTTCGAAATTGGTCAGGTCGCAGATTTCGAGGTAGCCGTTGCGGAGAGAGCTGGTCTTGCTGCCGGAGGGGAGCGTGACCGTGAGATCGAAACGATCTTGGCTGCGGCAACCGGGCGGAACCGTGCCCGAGATCAGCACGAGCGAAGTCGAACGGGCCGGATCGTCGAGCAACTCTTTCGGGCTGAGCTTCCGTTTCTTCAGGGTGTTCTCGAGCATCGAGCGCCAACCGTCCGGGGTCGGGGAACTGCCCGTGCCCTTGAGGTTGTAGACGAGGCCGACGGCCGAAACCGGGATCGGCTCGGCGTTGCCGACGACGGTTTTCGAGCCGACGGTGGCGTTGGTGTCTTTGTCGGGGTCTTCGGCGACTTGGCCGCGGTTGGTCTGTTGGGGGAGGCAGCCGACGGTCGTTCCGACGACCCCCGCGACGCCGGTGAAGATACCCCAGGCCATCAATCGAGTGCGGATGCGGGCCATCGACTTCCCCTCTGCGGCGCCGGCTTCGGCGTGGTTCGGACCGGGTGCGCCGCGCCGGCGAAGAACCATTCCCCCGAATAGTCCGTCGCCGTTGGTCGCGCGGGCACGCCGGCCGTGTGCGGTGCGTGTGCTGCGGCGGGGACAATAGCGTGGCACCCCGGGGTGTCAAGCATTTTGCGTGAAGAATGGGAAGGGGAATGACCGAAGGTGCGAAGCGCGGGTGGCGCGGGGTTTCCCAGCTTGCCCGAACGGATCACATCACCAACAAATCCGGGATGTCGAAGACTTCGTCGGCGATAGTGATGCGTTTGAAGGGCCATTGCTCGGTCGGAGTGAGCGGTTTGCAACCGTCATCGTGGACGAGCACCGTGTCTACGACCGCCGCGGCGCCGATGCGGGGTTGCCAGACGAGCGCTTGGTTCGCCTCGAATTTCTCGTCGTGGCCCGCTTTGCGGAGTTCGTCCGCAGCGAACCAGCCGGTGCCGTAGCCGGCGGGGCTGAGGCGCCATTCGTGTTCGTAGGGCGTGTTCTTCAACAAGCTGCTCGCGGTGTCGACCGCGACCGCGATGGTGCCGCCGGGATGGCTGTTCAGCCGGCCGATGGCGGCGACTTTGCACGCGGTGTCGAACTCGGCGCGGAACTCGGCGGGCGGTTCCCCGAAGCAGACGGTGCGGCTCGCGGTGGCGTAGAGTCCGTCGCGGCTCCCCGTGACTTGGAGGTTGCAAATGCCGCGAACCGGGGCCGTGGTGTAGCCGGCCCGGCGGTATCGCTTCGCCCGATCTTCCGCCACGACGCTGACCGCGTGGGCCTCGGCCCCCTTGTGAATGATGCGGTGGGCCAACGCCCCGGCGACGTCTTCTTCCGATTCGCCAAGCTCCAGTTTCCGCGCCGTCGCTTCCAAGGCGTGGGCCACCACGAGGCCGAGGTCGCGGAGTCGATCGGCATCGGATGGGAGCAAAGGCCGGAGTTCCGGGCGGAGTTTCTCGTTCACCAATGGCATGGTGGGGAAGGGTCGGTCCGTGGCGACCTTTTTGCCGACCACGAGTTCGCCCAACAGCGTCGCCCGGCCGCTGAACCACTGCCATTCTTTGAGCATGAAGCCGAGTCCGTCGAGTTCTTCGTCGAAGAGGCGTTGGGTATCGGTGTTGCTGCAGAGGAGCCAGCGCTGGCGGCCGTTGGTGTAGATGCCGGGGCGTTCCCCGTCGGCGATGAGGCCGCGGACGTTCATGCCGCCGGTGAACCACGCGACGTGAGCCGGCATCAGCAGTATGACCGCTTCGCAATTCAGCTCGGCGATCAACGCGGCGAGGATCGCTTGCTTGGTGTCGATGTCGGCCCGGCGCGTCGTCCCGTTCACGCGAATCCCCCGGCGGCGTACTGGCGGGCGAGCATCCGGTAGCGTTCGTTGGTGGCGCGGGTGCGTTCGATCTCCTCGGGCTTCACCGCGCGTACGACTTTGCCGGGGATACCCATGACCAAGCTGCGCGGGGGGACGATCATCCCCGGCGGAACCACGCTGCCGGCCGCGATGATGCTGTCTTCGCCGATGTCCGACTCCGTGAGTAAGCGGGCGCCGATGCCGACGAGCACGCGGGCGCCGACGCATTTGCCGTGGACCACCGCCGCGTGCCCGACAACGACGTCTTCTTCGATGATCAAGGGGATGTCGAAGTCGCAATGGACGATGGCACCGTCTTGGATGTTCGAATTGGCGCCGATGGTGATCGGGGCCACGTCGCCGCGCAGCACGGCGCCGAACCAGATGTTGACGCCCGCCGCCAAACGGACATCGCCGGTGATGATCGCGGTGCTGGCGAGGAACACCCCGCCCGGCGTTTCGCGGAATAGCGGCGGCGGATTCATGGCGATTTCGGGCTTTCGCAGTGGAGAAACGGACGGGCTTCCGTCATCCTACGGGAGTCCGCCCGGCGAACGAAGGAGGAATCATGCCCCAAGCGAAACAAAAACCGAACACCTCGGTCATCGTCTTCCCCTTCGATTTGTTCGGCGGCACCGGCACCGGCGCCGGCGCCGAATTGCTCGGCGACGCCCTGCGCGAGATGCTCGACGACAACGCCCTCGAAAAGCGCCCGATCCGAGGCGATGCGTTCGCCCGGCTCGTCAAAGTGAAGGATCTCACGTTCACCACCACCAAGGCCCTCGGGCTGTGGAAACACACCGGTCGCCAAGCCGTGAAGCAAGCGTTGAAGGCCGAAGACCGCGTGATCTGGCTCGGCGGCAATCACTTATCCGTTTTGCCGGTCTACGAGGAACTCGGCGGCGACAAAGCCGGCAGCACGCTGATCGTCCAACTGGACGCCCACCTCGACATCCACCAATTCCACGATGTGATGCCCAACCCGGCCTGCGGCAACTTCCTGCTCCACAGCGACGAGACGCTGCCGCAGATCGTGAACGTCGGCCACCGCGATCTTCTCCTGCACGCGAAGGACATCCGCGCGACCTACACCCAAACCTTTTCCGCGGTCGATGTGGCCACCGATCCGGAGCGGGTTACGAACGACATCCGGGCGCGTGCGAACAAAGCGAAGCGCGTCTGGATCGACATCGACGCCGACGTGTTCGACCCGGCCCACTTGCCGGCGGTGCATCAGCCCATGCCCTTCGGCCTCCACCCGCTCGCGGTGTTGCGGGTGCTCGATGCGGCCTGGGACGCGGAGAACGTCATCGGCATCTCGATCAGCGAGTACGACCCCGGCCGCGACCACCGGGACGCGAGCTTGCAGCTCTTGAGCTGGCTGATCGAATGGATCCTGCTGAAGTGGTACGAAGCATGACGGAGTTGCTCGCGGTCCACCTTTGCTGGGGAACCTACGGCTTCTGGTTGCCGAACGACCCGCGCGGCTCCGGTTCGCGGGAAGTCTGCGCGCCCGAACTGCGGCGATTCGGCCCCGCGACGTTCGTCGAGGATCGGGCCAGGTCGCGCGGCCGCGTGCCGCACGACCGACGCCTGCGATTGGAAGCGAAGAAGCATTTGAAATTCCCCGCTGTATTGTTCGACGGCCTGCAAGCCCGCGCCGTGGCTCGCGGCTTCGCCAACTTATTCGAAGAAATCGAAATCGATTGCTACGCGTGTACTGTGCTCCCCGATCATGTGCACCTCGTCGTCGGGCCGAGCGCGATTCCAGCCAAGGTGCTGACGTCTCGCCTGAAACAGCATTCGACCAATCGACTCAAAGCCGAAGGGCTTCACCCCTTCCAGCACTTACTCGACGAAGACGGCCAAGTGCCGAAATGCTGGCAGCGCGGTGGCTGGAACGTCTATCTTTTCGACGAGGCTCGCGTGCGCCAGACCATCCGCTATGTTGAAGACAACCCCTTAAAAGAAGGGAAGAAGAAGCAGTGTTGGAACTTGGTAACTCCGTTTGAAAGCTGACGCTCGCAAGCTCGCGGCGAAGACCTCTTCGCCGCGAGCTTGCGAGCGCGAACAAACATGACCAGCCAACTCGTCGAATTCGACGTCCGCACGGACGAAATGCTCGTGAACATGGGGCCCCAGCACCCCAGTACCCACGGCGTTCTGCGCCTCGTGCTCCGCACCGACGGCGAAATCGTCTCGGATGTCGTGCCCCATCTGGGGTACTTGCACCGCTGCGCGGAGAAGATCGGCGAGAACGTCACGGCGGTTCAGTTCATCCCGTACACGGATCGCATGGACTACCTCGCGGCCATGAACATGAACCTCGGCTATTCGCTCGCCGTGGAAAAACTCTGCGGTACGAAGATCCCCGAAAAGGCCCAACATCTGCGCGTGCTCATCGTCGAACTCAACCGCATCGCGTCGCACCTCGTCGGCATGGGCGCCTACGGCTTGGACTTGGGAAGCTTCAGCCCCTTCCTGTACGCCTTCCGCGAGCGCGAACAAATCCTCGATCTCTTTGAAGAAGTCTGCGGGGCGCGGCTCACGTACAGCTACCTCACCATCGGCGGCGCCCACGACGATTTGCCCGAAGGGTGGATCGGCCGCTGCCGCGCATTCCTCACCGATTTCAAGCCGCGCATCCCCGAGTACCACGGGATGCTCACGAACAACCAAATCTTCGTGAAGCGCACCTGCGGCATCGGGATCCTGTCAAAGCCGATGGCGTTGGACTACGGTTGCACCGGCCCCGTGCTCCGCGGCTCGCTCGACCGCACGAAGGGCGATACCGATTGGGATCTCCGCAAGACCGAACCCTACTCCGGCTACGAGCAATACACCTTCGGCATTCCCATTCCACCGTTCGCCGAGGCTCCGCCGGAAGCGGTTATCGGCGATTGTTGGCACCGGTTCTATGTGCGAATGATGGAAGTCGTGCAAAGTATTTCACTCTGCGAACAAGCGATGGACAAGTACGAGGTGCTTCACAACGAGTGGCGAAAGTTCCAAAGCGAGTCTGCTGAACGCAAGTATAAGCTCCCGCCTGACGAAGTCAAATCAGAAGACGCGAGAATGCATGAATTGGCGAAAGCCAAGTACTCGCATCGGGTTGAGCCGCCACGCACGCTGACCCCCGGTGAAGTCTACGTCGAAACCGAGTGCCCCCGCGGGCAGATGGGCTTTCACGTCGTCGGCCGGCCGAGCAAGGAAGCGGTGCCGTTGCGGGTGCGGGCGCGCTCCGGGTGCTTCTGCAATCTCAGCGTGATCGAAGAGCTTTGCAAAGGCGTGCTCATCGGCGATCTCCCCGCGATCATCGGCAGCTTGGACATCGTCATGGGCGAAGTGGATCGCTGACCCGCCTTGGAACTTCCCCGCTTCTCGCGCACAATGGGGCGCACGCGGCCTTCGGCTCCCGAGGCGACATGGTCTTCCAAGTGCTCCGCTGGATCGTCTGGGCCTACGGGAAGCTCATCTTCTGGATGCGCTACCGCGTGACCGTGGTCGGCAAGCAAGAGGTCTTCGCGAAGCCGGGGCCCTACTTGATCTTGCCGAACCACCCGGCGTATTCCGATCCGCCGAACCTCTGCTTGCAACTCTGGCCCGCGTTTCAGTTCCGGCCGTTGGCGCTCGAGACGAACTTCAAAAGCCCGATGCTCAAGCCCCTCGGCTGGATGGCGGACGCGATCCAAATCCCCGATCTCGACAAAGCCTCCGGCGAAGCGCGCGACCGGATGCGCGCGGCCATCGAGTCCATCGCCGCGATCCTCCGCTCCGGGAAGAACGTGTTGATCTGGCCGAGCGGGCGCCTGATGCGGGACGGCCTCGAACACATCGGCGGCGCCCGCGTCGTGGCCGAATTGCTCGCGGCCGTTCCCGAGACGACGGTGGTACTCGTCCGCACCCGCGGTCTCTGGGGCAGCATGTTCAGTTGGGCGCAAACCGCCACCCGCCCGGCCCTCGTCCCCACGCTCTTTAGCGCCATGGGAATGCTGCTGTCGAATCTGTTCCTCTTCGCCCCGCGTCGCCAACTCACGATGACGCTCGAAGCATTCCGCACGGCGGAGCGTCCCCCGGCCGAGCGGCTTCAGTTGAACCAATGGATGGAAACGTGGTTCAACGGCGATCTCGGCGGCGAACCCGAAAAGCCGACCTTCGTGCCGAGCCACTTCCTGTTCGGTCGCCGCGAGTTTGAATTCCCACCGCCGCCGCAATTGCTCGATCACGATTTGTCGAAGGTGAGACCGGAGACGAAGCAGGCCATCGCCGAGATCCTCGCGGAGAAGTTGAAACGCCCACTGACCGCCTCGGAGAACACTGCGGCGACGACCTATAGCCAACTCGGGATCGACAGCCTCGACGGGATGGAACTCGCTCTCCAAGTGGAACAACGCTTCGGTTTCAGCGGGGACGAGGTTCCGAGTTCCCTCGGCCAGCTTTGGGCGCTCGCCGAAGGGTTGATCGAGCACGCTCCGGCGAAGCCGGCACCGGCCGCTTGGTTCCGCAAGCCGGACGGCCCGCCCGAGGTGCTCGTGCTCGGGGAAACCTTCGGCGAAGCGTTCGTGAACCGCTGCATCGCGGATCGGAAAAACGTCGCCGCGGCCGACGATACCGCGGGCGTGCTGACCTACGAGAAGCTGTTCGTGGCGAGCCGGGCCATGGCCGAGCGGTTCCGCGAATATCCGGAGCCGAACATTGGCTTGCTGATGCCGGCGTCCGTGGCCGGCGACCTCGCCTTGATCGCGCTGCACCTCGCCGGCAAGTTGCCCGTGGTGTTGAATTGGACGACGGGGCCTGGGAACCTCGAACACGCCGTGAAGCTGATGGGCGTGAAGCGCGTCATCACGGCCAAGGCGTTCATCGACCGGACGCAGCTCGTGGTGCCCGGCGCCGAGTTCGTCCACTTGGAAGACGTCCGCAAGTCGATCGGCAAATTCGAACTGCTGCGGTCGCTGATGGCACTGCGCTGGTTCCCCGGCTCGGCGACCCGCGGGGCGATGAAGTGGATCGTCCGCGATCCGAACGCTCCGGCGGTGGTGCTCTTCACGAGCGGTTCGGAGAAAGCGCCCAAGGCGGTGCCCCTGACGCACGCGAACATCATCGCCAACATGCGCGCGGCGGTGCCGCGGCTCAACGTCACCAAGAACGACAGCGTGCTCGGCTTCCTCCCCTTGTTCCACAGCTTCGGCCACACCGTCAGCGGGATGTTTCCGCTGTTCGGGGGCCTCAAGATCGTCCACCACCCCGACCCGACCGACACGGCCGCACTCGTCCGGAAGATCGCCGGGTACAAAGCCACGCTGACGGCCGGGACCCCGACGTTCATCCGCCACATCCTCGATCGGGCCAAACCGGGAGACCTCGATTCGCTGCGGATCGTCGCCCTCGGCGCCGAGCGCTGCCCGGACGACGTCTTCGAGATGGGCAAGCGACTCGCCCCCAACGCGCTGCTCTCGGAGGGGTACGGCATCACCGAATGCTCGCCCATCGTCTCATTCAACCCGTTCGGTTCGCCGAAGCGCGGAACCGTGGGCAAGCCGCTCGACGGGGTCGAACTGCGGATCGTCGATCTGGAAACGAACGAGCCCGTTGCCCCCGGACAGATGGGGATGCTGCAAGTGGGCGGGCCGAGCGTCTTCCCCGGTTACTTGGGCTATGACGGGCCGTCGCCGTTCGAGGAACACGACGGCAAGCGCTATTACATCACCGGCGATTTGGTCGCGCTCGATGCCGACGGGTACATCGTCTTCCAAGGGCGGTTGAAGCGCTTCCTGAAAGCCGGGGGGGAGATGATCTCGCTCCCGGCGTTGGAGGAGCCGTTCGCCAAATTATTCCCGCCGACGGACGATGGCCCCCGCGTCGCGGTGGAGGGGATCGAAACGCCGACCGGCCGGCGGATCGTGTTGTTCGCGACCGAAGCGTACGACCTTCAAACGGCGAACCAACTCCTGCACGCGGAGGGATTCCGCGGGGTGATCCGCCTCGATGAGGTACGGCGGATCGAAAAAATTCCGATGCTCGGCACCGGTAAAACAGACTACAAAGTGCTGCGGGCGCAGATTGCAGAGGCCAAGCCCTGATCCGAACCGGAGACTTTTTCAGATTCCCGGCGATCCGCAGTTGCTCTCGCGTCCTATCATGTCAGAATATGTCGGAATCGCCCGGGCCTCCCCGCGGTCGATTCCGCCCCTCCGACCGCCGGTCGGGGGTTGTTCGTCTCACCGTAGTATGCGATAGCCACCACCCTGAAAATCCATCGATCGATCGTGCCGCGCTGCGAGTCAGCTCACGCTCCCCCCGATGTTTGCGGTACCGGCTGGCGCACGAGGATTGTTCATGGTCTCGGATGGTGCCGCAATCGTCCCCACCCCGCCCGCGGCGAAGCAGCCGATCAAATGGGGCACGATCTTCTGGGTTTCCGTGATCCACATCGGCGCGATCTTCGCGCCGTTCACCTTTAGCTGGTCGGGCCTCGGCGCCTTTCTGGCGCTCTACATCCTCACCGGACTGGGGATCACCCTCGGATTCCACCGGCTCCTGACGCACCGCAGCTACAGCACCTGGAAGCCGATTGAATACGCGCTGACCATGTGTGGAATTTGGGCCAATGAAGGCGGCCCGCTGCGCTGGGTTTGCACGCACCGCTTGCACCACACCCACTCCGACGAAGAAGAAGATCCGCACTCGCCCAAGCAAAAAGGCTTCTGGTGGGCCCACGCCGCGTGGTGGATGCGCGACGATCCCAAGACCGATGGCCCGATCGAATCGCTGTTCAACGTCAAAGACTTGGCCCGCGATCCGGTTCACCGCTTCTTCCAACGCACCCACGCCTTCTACTTGCCCTTGTTGGCCGTGATCGTCTATTGGTCCGGGTATTTGTTCAACGTGCTTTTCGACCTCGACGGCGTGAGCAACCACGCACTGGCCACCTCGTGGCTCATTTGGGGCATGTTCGTCCGCACCGTCTGGGTTCTGCACACGACGTGGTTCGTGAACAGCGCCAGCCACATTTGGGGCTACCGCAACTTCCAAACGACCGACGATTCGAAGAACAACTGGTGGGTCGCCGCGCTGACCTTCGGCGAAGGCTGGCACAACAACCACCACGCCTACCAGCGCTCGGCCCGCCACGGCCTCCGCTGGTGGGAAATCGACGTGACCTACGCCTGCATCCAAGTGATGGCGCTGCTCGGCCTCGCCCGCAACATCCACGTCGCGCCGAAACCGCACGCCAAACCCGGCACCCGCAAAGCGAATTGGCGGATTCTTTTCCCGCTCAAGCAGCGCACCCGCCGTAGCGGCGTCAGCCAGCGGTAGTCGTTGTCGGATCAACAAACGCCATCGGCCGGAGGGAAATCCTCCGGCCGATTTTCATTTGCCGCGCTCGCGCTTGCGACAACCAACGCAGATTGCCGGGTGCGACAAAGTTTTCCGGCAGCTTGTCGGCCGTTTTCCGGCCTGAAAGGTCGGTTCTGTCAGCCCAGGTCGGAGACGGCGCAGCCGTCGGAGGCCTGGGAATAGCGATCAAACTGAATTCCGGCCTATCAGGCCGGTTCATTGGCCGTGAACCGCCCTGACAGGGCGGGATTCTTACTCGCCGCTGCACCAGGCCTCCGACGGCTGCGCCGTCTCCGACCTGGGCTGACAGAACCGACCTTTCAGGCCGGAAAACGGGTTGCCAGAATGAGAGGACACCAGTCGGAGCGGGTCCGACAACGTTTCTGACAGTGCCAGAATCCGTTGGCGCACCC
>JANOSQ010000534.1:0-6286 GCA_031415915.1 Fimbriiglobus sp.
AGCCGCGATTGGGCCGCGTCTTTCTCCTCGACGGCGAAGCGGGCCATGGCGTTGTCGATGACGATGTTCTTCATCATCCCCGTCGCTTTTTCCTTGGCGGTCACTTTCAGCGTGCCGTCGAGCGTGAGATCCATCTGCACGACGATTTGGTTCCCGGCCGGGACGCGGGCCAAGCCCTCGATGAGGAACTTGCCGACGCGGTGGTTGCGTCGCACGTCGCCGCTTTCGCCTTGGAAAATGTCGATGTCCACCTTCGCCTGGTTGTCCGAGACAGTGCAGAAAATTTCGCTGCGGCTCGTCGGCAGGGGTGTGTTGCGCGGGATGATCGGGGCGAATTTGAACTCGTTGAACTGCCGGGAGAACGAGTCGGGCACTTCGAGGGACTTGATGCCGACGGAGTGCGGCGTGATATCCACGAGGACCGCGCCGACGTCGCTGCCGGCGATGATGGCGGCTTGGATGGCGGCGCCCATGGCCACGCACAAGTCCGGGTGAACCTCGCGGTGCGCCGGTTGGCCGAGCCGCGCTTCGAGCAGGCGGGAGATCACGGGGGAACGAGTGCTGCCGCCGACGAGGACGACCTGCTTGAGTTCCCCCGCGTTGATCTTGGCGTCGTCGAGCGCCTTCTGCAAGCAGTCCATCGTCCGGCGGAGCAGCGGGTCGATCAGACTTTCAAAGGTGCTGCGCTCGAGTTCCTTGGTCAGGTGCAAGGGCACGCCGTCCTTCTCGGCGATGAACTCCTCCTCGATCTTGGCGAAGGCGTGGTCGGAGAGCACCTTCTTCGCGTTCTCCACGGCCCGGAGCAACCGCGCCCGCGTGGGCGGGTTCGCCCGCAGGTCGATTCCGTAGAGTCGTTCGAACTCGTCGGCGATGTGGTTGAGCAGGAGTTCGTCGAAGTCGTCGCCGCCGAGTTGGGTGTCGCCGTGGCTGCTGAGAACCTCGAAGACGCCGCCCTCGGCTTGGACGATGCTCACGTCGAAGGTACCGCCGCCGAGATCGTAGACGAGGAATTTTTCGCTGGTCTCGGGGTTCGGCCGGTACGTCAAAGCCGCGGCCGTCGGTTCATTGAGGATGCGGACGACTTCCAAGCCGGCGAGTTGCCCCGCTTCGCGGGTCGCTTGGCGCTGGCTGTCGTTGAAGTACGCGGGCACCGTGATGACCGCTTTGGTCACCGGCTGGCCGAGATCCTTCTCGGCGGCTTCCTTCAACCGGCGCAAGATCATCGCGGAAACTTCCTGCGGGCGGAATTGCTGGTCGCCGAGGGGAATCTTCAAATCCAACCCCATCTGGCGCTTCACCGATTTGACGGTGCGCTCGGGGGCGAGCACGTACTGATTCCGGGCCGGCTTCCCGACGAGGAGTTTGCCATCCGCGGCCAAGCCGACGACCGACGGCAGGATCGGATCGCCGTCGACGGCGATGACGCGCGGTTGGCCGTTCTCGACGACGGCGACTTCGCTGTTGGTGGTGCCGAGGTCGATTCCCACGATGAGGTCTGGCATCTTGCACTCGCTGAATTTATCTCGCCACGGCGACTTGGGCGAATCGGAAGACGCGGCCATCGGCGCGGTAACCCGCCCGGACCGTGCTGACCACCGTGCCGCTCGGGGCGTCGGACTCGCCGAACACTTCGACGACTTCCATCAATTCCGGATCGAAAACTTCCCCGTCGCATTCTATCGGTTCGAGGCCATATTGGGGGAAGGCGCGCTCGACCCGGCTCAGGCCCATCGTGTAGCCGTCCGCGAGACCCGCCAGCACCGAGTTCAATCGCTCCCGCTCGGCGGTCTGTTCATCGGTCAGCAATTCGGCTTTGACCCGCATCGATTCGGCCCAAGCGAGCCACTCGTCCGAAGGCGAACACCGGCCGCGCAGGCGACCCCAGAACGACGGCGCGGGCGCCGAGGGCATGTCGGGCCATTCTTCCGCGGCCCCGGTTTCCCCCTGCTCCGCCAGCGATTCGACGGCGCGATTCACCTGCGTGAGCGAGAGGCTCAGGGCATCGGCCAAATCGACGAGCAGCTTGCGCGTCGGGTGGAGCTGCGCGTCGGCCGACGCCGGCCGAAACGCGAGTTGCTTGAGGGCCTCGGCCGATTGATCGAGCACGGCCCGGGTCGCCTTCGTTTGCAAATTCACATCGTGCCGGAGCGCGGTGAACTGGGCAGTGAGGACGCCGAGATCGACCGCGGGCGGGGCCGGCGGACGGGGGCTGGCTACGTCGGACAGGGCTTTGAGCCAAGTGCGGAAGTCGGCGAGGATGCGGTCGATCTCGTCGGTGGTCATGGTGCCTCGGTCGCGGCGATCAATTGCTGGAGGGTCGGGCGGGGCCGGGGCGAGGCGGTGTCCACTTCGGCGATGATGTCGTCCAAGGAGTCTTGGCTCCCCGCGCCGAAAAGCCGGTGATCCGCCCGCGCGGGCAGGGTTCGGATCTTCTCGTAGGCGGCGCGGACCGCGGCGAACTTTTCCGGTTGTTGCTCCGGGGGGAACTCGCGGATCAGATGGAGGTAGCGCTGCCGCACCGCCTCGTCGGCGAGATCTTCGTCGGCGGGCAGACCGAGAATCGCGTATGGGTCGTTGGCGATCATGGGGTTCAATTAGAAGAAGCTGTCGAACATATTCCGCAAGTTCGAGAACGGGTCGAGTTGCTCGTTGAGCTCGTCGATGCGCTCTTCGAACAGTTTATGTTTCGGGTCGGAGGAATTCTTCACGAGTTCCCGCGCTTTGCGGAGCAGGTTGATGATCTTGTACGGAGTGCGACTGTCGGGGTGAGTCGCGGCCCAGAGTTCGACGATGCCGAGCGGGAACAGGGGGTGCTTCGGGAATCGCGCGGCGACCGCCACCGCGAACTTCTCGAACTTCGGAGTCGTCGTCAGCGGCCCGAGCGTCGTGATCAATTCGACCGCTTGATCTTCGGTGAGGGTCGGGTCGGCCGGGGCCGCGAGCATCGCATCGACCATCCCTTTCTGCATGGCTTTCTGGCCGGTGAACTCGATGCCGCCGCCGTAGAAAAACCGGTAGCAAAAGAAGAGCACAATGGCCTCGGAGGCGCCGAGGCCGACGGCCATCGCGGCTTTGTACGCTTTGGCCGCGGCGCTCTTCTCGGCCGGCTTCGCTTTGAAGATCTGGGCGTTGGCGTGGGACAAAAACGCGCCGACGACATTCGCGGCGTCGATCTTCCGGAGTTCGAGTTCCGCATCGGCCGCGCGCTTGAGCTTTTTGTCGAGCGCGTATTTCAAGTGCCGGGTGATCACCGCCGATTCCGTCGACAACAAGTCCCATTCTTCGTTCAGCAGGGAGTCCGCCGTCTTCAGATCGGAAGCGAGCGCGAGATGGTAGATGCAGTAGAAGACGCAATCGACGGCCTTTTCCCGGATGTCCGCATCAAAGGGGCTCGCCTTGCGGAGCGGGGCCAACTGCTCCCGCGCACGGGCGTAGTCCCCGCGCTCCATCAGCACTTCGACGTACGCCGTGCGCACGGCCGCGGAATCGGGGACTGCGGCGAGGTAGCGCTCCGCGAAGTCGCCGGCCGCGATGTCGTTCTCCTCCTCGTCGTAGGCCCGCATCAGATCCGCCGCCGCTTGATCCCAGTACGGCGCGGCGTCGAGGGCCATCTGCAAGAGGACGCTCGGGATCGGCGGCGGGACTTGTGGGGCTTTCGCCTGTCCTTTCTTCGGCGGGCCGAAAAAAGCGTCCTCGTCCAGATCGAGGTCGTCGATATCGCCGGCGAGCCGGGCCATGGTGCGGTAGATGCTCGCGATGGCTTGCATCTTCAACTTCTGGGGCCACTTCGCGGTGTTTCTCAGCCAGTCGATGTAATCCGACCAGCGCTTCATCGACTGTTCGGCTTCGCCGACGCCGTCGTAGATTTGCGCCGCGAGTTTGTAGAAACTCGGATCGTCCGGCATCCGGCCGAAGACGCGAATGAACCTATCGAGGTCGCCCGGTTCTCCCCGTTTCAGCATCGAGGCGTAAAAAACGTTCATCAAATGGGGCACGAGTTTCGGGTGGCTCGCCTTCAACGCGGAGAGCAATCCCTCGGCCAATTTAATCGCCTTGGCCAACCCCTTGCGTCCGGTGAGTTCGGGCCGCAGTTGCCGCAGTTGCCCGGCCAGCCCCCCCGTGCCGAGACGCTGATACTGTTTCAGCAGTTCCTCGCGCAGCGGGGGTTGATCGGCGAGCCAAGCGGGATCGGCCGCGGCCCGCAGCGGCGCCGCGAGCCGGTGGGGTAAGCACGCCGGGTTGAGCCGCGACCAATTCTCGAGCGCCCGGCCGGGGTCGTCGGCCCCCCACGCGAGCAATCCCCGCAGCCAGAGCTTCCATTCGAGGAACGGAGAACCGAGGCCGATGGCGTTGAGCGATTCGCGCGCGGCATCGTCGCGCTTCGCGTCATAATGTTGCAGAGCCGTTTGCAGGGCGGCGCAACCTTCCTGCCAATCCGGGGGAATCGACACGGTGAGCCGCGTCCGCACGAAGTAATCGGCGAGATCGCCGCGCAGACCCGCGGCCACGTCCGCATCCGGCGCGGTGCCGATCAGCCGGAGGACTTCCCCCGGTTGGAGACCGCGCAGCAACAGCCGCCCGAGCGCGCGGATCACTTCGGGCCCGGCCGCGACGCAGTGCGGTTCGAGCTCCTGCACCGCGCGGTTGAAGTCGGCGTACTGCTTGCGCTCGGCGCACGACTCGGCCAAACCGAACAGGCTCTCGCGGAGCAGTTCGGCCGTGGCCGGCCCCGGAGCGAACCCCGCGAGCTTGCGGGCCTCCGCGGCGGCGAGGTCGAACTTCCGCTGGGCGAGGTACTGCTTCACGGCCTTGGCCGAGGGCACGTCCGTCAGCCGCTTCTTGGCCATGCGCTCCTCCGAACCCGATCCCCGGAATCCGATCCCCGATCCATCTGCGTATATTAGCAATCCGTCCGCGCCGCCCCGCCATCTATCCTCGTTTTTACCATGACACCACGCGAAGCCCACCTCCTTTCCCCGTATCGCCCGCCGACGTCGTACCCGGTGAGCCTGAACCCGGAGGAGGCGACCTCATGGTTAAACGGCTACTTCGCCCTCTGGCACCCCGCCGCGCTCGCCGGCTTGGAGAAGCCCCCGCAAGCGTCGAGCACCTACGACCACGACCAGCCGAAGGAAGGCTACCTGTACACGGTGCCGAGTGGCCCGCACCTCTATCAGCCGGACGATTGGGCCGACCGCTTGAACGAAGCCAAGGCGGCCAGCTTCCGCGCCACCACCGACCCGGAAGAAACCAACGCGGCCTGCCTCGATGCTTGCCGGGTGCTCGGCGCCCCGGAGGAACTGCTCGCCGTTCCACCCGAGACCGTGCTTCTTTTTCAATCGCTCGGTTTCGGCTACTTGCTCATCGAATCGCTGTTCGACGCGATGGATCACGAGCACCTGCTCGACGCTCCGGGGTTCTGGGCCGATGTGCAAGCCGCCGTGGAAGCCGCGAAGCAGCCCGACCACCGCGCCGCCGTGCTGGAGAAGCTGAAAGCCGCCGGCGACAAGCTCGTCTACGCCCGGCAGGTGCTGAACTCCAACGACCTGCGGATGATCGACATCGCCATGCCGACGAGCGAGACGCTCGGTGCCGCGTGGCCCGCATCGTTCGCGGCGGGGTTGCCGATGACCGTGCTCGCCTCCGGGCAATTGTTGGAAGAACTCGCCGAGAAACACCCGGAGCGATTCGCCGAGTTGAAGGCGAAGTTTCTGCCCGATTTGCCGGGGGCCGTGGATATCGCCTGCGGGGCCTACCGCGAACGGGACGATGCATTGCTGCCGGTCGAGAGCCAGTTCTGGAACTTCCGCAAGGCCCGTGCGACCGTCCGCAAGCTGTTCGCCGCCGAGACACAGGTCTACGCCCGCAAGCGTTCGGCGCTGCACCCGCACCTGCCCGGTTGGCTGCAATCGGCGGGTTACGCCAACGCGGTCGTCGTTTCGTTCGACGGGGCCTTGACGCCGACGCGCAACGCCGTCGTAGTGAACTGGCCCTCGCCCGATGGCAAGACGATGGAGTCCTTCGGCCGAGAACCGCACAGCGCGTCCGACCCGCTGACTTTCTTCAATCTCGTGTATCACCTGCATCAAGCGTTTACCCAAGATTCGACGCCGACACTGGCCTTCAAGCACACCGGCGCGGCCTCCGCCCCCGGTTACGCACAGCTCATCGGCCTCGTGGAACTCGGCGACGTTGTCGGCCAGTGGACGGGCTTGGCCAAGTTTCTGGCCGACCAGAAGTACGGCGACTACCTCGGCAGCACCGGCGCCGACGACTACTTCGCCGA
>JANOSQ010000535.1:0-2988 GCA_031415915.1 Fimbriiglobus sp.
GGCGTCAAGATCGCGGCCTGTTACCCGCGGGCCGTGCGCTGGCTCTTCAGCGCCGCCGGGGCCAAATTGGGCGCCGAGAACGTTGAGATTCTGAACATGCGGACCGACACGCCCGAAAGTATTCTGGCCAAGCTCCTCGAACAACCGGAGGCGACTGCGTGACCGCGACTTTGCCGATTCCCTTGACGACCGACGCCAAGCCCGCTCCGAAGGCGAGCTTGTTCCGCGTGGCTGTGTATGAGGGCACCGGAGCGGAGCCTCTGCCGCCGGGCGTGCGGACGGAACTCGTTTGCGCCCTGTTGGCCAAGGGATTCTCGGTGTCGGTGATCCGCGTCAACGGTAGCGTCAGTGCGACCAGCGCGGGAACGCTCGTGGTGCTCGGCCAATTCGCCGAAGCGAAACCCGAGCGGGCCGAGGACGGCGAAGCGGTCGTCCATTTCCGCGATATCCGCAATCTGCCGCCGGCCGAGGTGGTTGCCATCGCCGAAGCCATTCGAGCGGAGTTGAACCTGCCCAAGCCCGGCGGTTGGAAGCCGTGGTTCCCGGTCATCGATTACGACCGCTGCACCAATTGCATGCAGTGCTTGTCGTTTTGTTTATTCGATGTGTACGGCATCGATGCCGACAAGAAGATCCAAGTCCAGAACAACAACAAGTGCAAGACCGACTGCCCCGCGTGTTCGCGCGTCTGCCCGGAAGTGGCGATCCTGTTCCCGAAATACAAACACGGCCCGATCAACGGCGACGAAGTCAACGCCGACGACACCCGCCGCGAGACGATGAAGATCGACATCTCCGCACTCTTGGGCGGGGATATTTACGAAGCGCTCCGCGATCGCTCGGCGAAGTTCAAGAGCCGCTTCAACAAAGAACGCGACGCCGACAAGGCATTGGAAGAGCGCACGAAGTGCTTGGTGAAACTCGGTGAGAAGCTCGATATCCCGCCGGAGGTGTTCGCGTCGCTGCCGAGTATGGATCAGATCCGCTCGAAAGCGACCGAAGCCGCCGCGAAGGCCCAGGCGGCTTTGGATATGCAGGGAACGAAATAGGAATTTTTCACCGCTGAGAAGGATGAGAGCAAATGAGGATAACTCTATGAAACTCGATATGGATTTAGTGCGGCTGATACTTTTTCAAGTTGAAAATTGCATGAATCCTTGGGGCCTGGAAAAGGTCACAGTCGAGGGATTTCCACCTGAGGTTGTTGACTACCACGTGGTGTACTGCGTTGACAGCGGACTGCTCACCGGTGGGAAGCTTTTCAAATCGGGTTCTCGCACGTACGTCGGCGTGAATCTCACACCATTGGGCCATGATTTCGTAAGCGAAGCGCGCAATGACACTATTTGGAATGCGGCTAAAGAGCAGATTCGCCAAAAAGGACTTCCTGCAACAATTGATGTGCTCAAAACTGTACTGGGCGGATTTGCAAAAGCAGCGATTGGTTTGAACTGAAACGCCTTTTTTCTTTCTCTGCGGTGAAATCCTTCTTTCCGGATCCCCCATGATTTTCTCCTTCGCCAAACGGATGCTCACCGAAGTCGATTCCCGGCTGCTCTGGAAGTTCGCCTATAACTTCGGGCTCAAGGGGGCCGTCTCCGTCGAGCGGTACAAATCGCGATTGAAGCGCGATATCCACTTCCCGCCGTTCCTGTTCATCTCGGTCATCAACAGTTGCAACCTGCGCTGCCAGGGGTGTTGGGTCGATGTCGCGGCCAAGCAATCGATCATCGAAGCGGAGACGTTGAACCGCACCATCAAGGACGCTAAGAAGCACGGCAATTCGTACTTCGGCATCCTCGGCGGCGAGCCGTTCATGCACCCCGATCTGCTCGATGTCTTCGACGCTCACAAAGACTGCTACTTCCAGGTCTTCACCAACGGCCAGCTCATCACGCCCGAGGTCGCCAAGCGGTTGAACCGGGCCGGGAATGTTACCCCGCTGATTTCCATCGAGGGCAACCGAGCCGTGAGCGATGCCCGGCGGGGGCGGTCGGATGTGCTCGCCAAAACGCTCGCCGGGGTCGAGAATTGCCGGAAGGAAGGGATCATCATCGGGGTCGCCAGCAGCATCTGCCAGACGAACATCGACGACCTCGTGAACGAGAATTGGCTGAAGACTTTGATCGACATGGGCGTCCATTACGCGTGGTTCCACACGTACCGACCCGTCGGCCCGCTGCCGAATTTCGACTTGGCGCTGACGCCGGAGCAGGTGCTGAAGGTCCGCCGCTTCGGCGTGGAAATGCGGGCGAAGCTGCCGATCGCCATCGTCGATCCGTACTGGGATCACAACGGCCAAGCCCTCTGCCCGATGGCGACGGGCGTCAGCCACCACATCGGCCCGTGGGGCGACGTGGAGCCGTGCCCGATCATCCAGTTCGCCACCGAGAACATCCGCACCGACAAGCGCGGCGTCTATGAAATGCTCACGCAGAGCGCTTTCCTGAAAGACTTCCGCGAGGAATCGGCTAAAGTGACACGCGGCTGCATCGTGCTGGAAAAGCCCGCCCTGATCAAAGAACTCGTGAACAAGCACGCCGCCCGCGACACGACCGCCCGCCAGACCGCCATGAAAGAAATCGAAGCGATGACCCCGCGGAACAGCCAGAGCAACCCGGGGAACGAAATCCCGGAGGAACATTGGGCTTACCGCTTCGCGAAGCGGCGGTGGTTCTTCGGGTTCAATGCGTATAGCTAAGTTCCAGGTTCCAAGTTCCATGTTCCAAGTTGAAGACTGGGGGACTGCAATGGCACGGATCGAAAGGTTCGAGGACATTGAGGCATGGAAAAAGGCGCGGGAGTTGACTCGAGAAATCTATGTGTTGACGAGGGAAGGCCCGGCTTACCGGGATTTCCGCTACCTCGACCAGATCCGCTCGGCATCGTGTTCGATCATGTCGAACATTGCCGAAGGATTCGAACGGGACGGTAACGCCGAGTTCCGCCAGTTTCTCTACATCGCGAAAGCCTCGGCAGGAGAAGTCC
>JANOSQ010000536.1:0-2040 GCA_031415915.1 Fimbriiglobus sp.
GCGCGGGCTGGCCCCCGGCGTTCAGAATCGGCGAAATCGACACGTCCCACCACTTGGGTTCGCCGCGCAGCGTGCGGAAATAGCCGACGAAGTTCGCGGTCTTACCACCCGACGCTTCGCCCGCCCGTTCCACGGCCGCACGGGCCGCGCGACGATCGTCGCCTTCCCAAAAGTCGACCCACGATGTGTTCAAGTACGGTCGGACATCTTCGATGCCGAGGAGATCGAGCCCGCACTGGATCGAGAGCAAATTGCCTTCGAGATCGAGAACCTTAATGCAGTCGGGGCTGCTATCGATCAAGCTGCGATTGAATGCCTCTTTTTCGCGCAACTCATCTTCGGCCCGCTTGCGATCGGTGATGTCGTAGAAGCAGCTCATCGCGCCGGTGATTTCGCCCCGGTCGTTCTTCAGCGGGACGATGTTGGCGATCACGGTGACCCGCGAACCATCGGGCCGCTCGATGATGACCTCCGCGTCGTGCACCGCCGGGAGCTTGCCGCTCAGCACGTCGGCGACAGGGGTGCGGTCGTGCGGCATCGGCGAGCCATCGGGGAGGTACAATTTGTACGAGCCGCAGTAGCGGGTGTTAAGGTTCCCCCGCTCCGGTTCGCGGCCCCACAAGGCCACGGCGCTCGCGTTGTATTCTTGGATCCGGCCCACGGCGTCGCAGGAATAGGCCGCAATCGGCCCTTGATCGAACAGGGCGCGGAAGCGGGCTTCGCTCGCAACGAGCGCCGCTTCGGCCTTTTCCGCTTTCTCGGTCAGTTCGTGCTGGTGGACCGAGGAGACCAACAGCGCTTCGTTCACCTCGCGCATTCTCTGGGCCTGGCGCGACTGGTCGTCGAGTGCGGCTTGGCGTTCCCGCTCGACGAGTTTCGAGTACGCGAGAACGGCCTGGGTGAGCGATTGGTCGATCGATTCGTTGAAGCGGATGAGGTCCGTGAGGTCGCTCAGTTCGGGAGCCGGATGGCTTTCGCTCCAAAGCCGAATGACGCTACCTCGCAGTGCCCGATACTCCGCGATGACTGCGGGCAGGTTAAACCCGGAGCCGTACCTGCCGGAGCCGTGCCTCGACGACACCCGATCCACTCTCGACTGGTGCGCCGAGTCGTCACCCTTACCTTTCGACTTGTCGGACTGCTCTGCGGAGGTTTGATCGGACTTCATATCCGTCACCGCTGCCCGAAGCATGTTCTCGGCGTCGTCGCGGAGAGCGACCTGGCCCGTCGCCCCTGCCCCGTCGGGCCAAATGCCGCGCGCGAAGACTTCCCAATCCGCAAGAATCGGTTCGAGGTGTGCCAAAATGAAATCCGCAAGACGCATGAGTCGTTCCCCGGTCCATCGTCAGGGCTGGGCAATGCCCATGAATAGGAAGCATCGGAAGAATTGGGAAAAGCAGGACGGGCAGGTAGTCCCGCAGTTGCCGCTCGTAGTCGCGCTCGCCGTTAGTCTGGGAGGCGTGCTATTCATTGGGCACTCCGTCGGCCTCGACTCGCAGCGGCGGAACGCCATCGGCCTGGTACGACCACGGGCCGGGGATGCCGCTGGTCAGGCCGCGGTAGCCCCGCATCGGCTCGCCGATCGCCAAGCCCTTCGAGGTGACCTCGTAGGAGCACATGTCGATCGAGTGCTTGCTGCGGCGCATTTTCACCACCATCATGAGTTTGCGCAACTGACCGTTGATCGAGGCGTAGCGCATGCGCACGATGTCGTCGGCCAGGAACGAGATGGTGAAGTTACTCAGCCCCATGGAAGTAAAGTTCTCCTCGACCTCGACGGTGCTGACGATGGTCACCCCCAGCCGCGTGAGTGCCCCGATCATCCGGTACAGCGATTCTCGAAAATCGGTGCGAAAGTCGGGAGCCAGCGCCATCTCGAAACCGACCAGCGAGTCGATCACCAGACGCTTGCAGCCGATCTCTTTGACCGCGCTGACGATTTCATGCACTGTCTCATCCACCGAGAGGTCCAGCGGCCTCAGATAAATGAGTTTGAGCGAGCCGTCCTTCAGGTTCTGTTCGAGGTCGAAGCCGAACGAG
>JANOSQ010000537.1:0-6104 GCA_031415915.1 Fimbriiglobus sp.
GGTAGTGATGCAGTAGAATGTGGGTGCAGTTGTATTACTTTGTAGAACTGGTTGCTGTCGGTTGCGATCCGACTTTGACGCGATCTTTCCAAGGCTCAGCAAGAACACCGAGGATGGCGACCAACATCGCAATGACTATGGCTTGCCCGATACTCCATTGCCTGTCCGACCTGCGGACGCTTTTTTGGAACTGTTCGTCTCGGATTCTACGGGCTTCTATTTCTTCGCGGAGCATATTGGCCTGCATCATCTCGAAATGCTCCTTGGGAGTCAGTGCAGGAACCCAAGTTGTAAATTTAGAGCATACCCGAGGCGTTTCGATTATTTCATGGAAGGCAGTCATGTTGACGCCGTGTCTCGGAAATCCCTTCGGCCTCGAACGGATCGGAGTATCGTCGTCCTCATCGTAGTCTCGTTCGCGCGGCATAGCCTTCTCCCAATTGCGCTTTCGTTAGCACCTTGCGATAGGGTATCCTGTCGGAATGAACAAGCCAACCAAAAAAAGCCGACTCCCCGAACCCGTGGGCCTAGCCATCGCCATTGTCGAGCGAGTGACAGGGGAAACACTTGTCGAGCGGCCCAAGGCCGAAGGAAGACAGAAGGCCAAGGGGAAGAAGACTCCGGCCAAGGGCGACAAGTCCGTGGACTAGCCGAGGTCGCGCCGTACAACCACTCCACCCGAAGAGGGTGGAGTGCGATCAATGCCAGACCTGCATGAATACGTCAGTGACCGTCTCACCCATTTCGTTGGCGGCAAGAAATCTCCAGAGGAACAATATCAACTGCTTCTACTTATCATTCGTAGCGGCGAGTTGAAGATTCCAAACAGCAAAATCAAAAGTCTCGAATTCGACCATAGCAACAAGCTGAGTAGCAACCAACTACTTAAACCAAACTGCGTGTGCTTTTGTGATATTCCAGACGTAGCTTTTGAAATTCACATGAATAAATACAGCCGATTCGGATTGTCTTTCTTTAGAAAATTTGTCGCGGATCAGGGCGCAATCCCAGTCCACTACATATCAACGGCATCGGTGAAAAAAGAAGATATTCTTCATCCGCCCGGAGGCCATGCGGATCGGTCTGTTGGTGAATCCTACGATGAATTCTTTGCCGACTGGTGCAGTATTATTTTCAACGCCCTGCACAAGGATCAATCCATACCAGCGGCAAAGAAATTGGGTCTGACAGAATTCGTCCACAAGCAACTCTTCGGACACATGAAGTTCTTCGACCATTCCATCGCCATCGACGACATTGAGAACGTTTACATGGAACGAGAGTGGCGACTATTTGGCCGTCTTGTTTTCCAAGTCGCCGACATCGCCAAAGTGATTCTCCCCGCGAGCTACGAACAACGATTCAAGACTGACTGTCCTGATTTTCCCGGCGAAATGCTTCCTGTTCCGGAATACTCATCATAGTGAACGCGCAGACCGGGCACTCTGGAATCGAAGTTTTGTGGAAGTAGTCGTAGTGGTGTCGCCGGAGGTGTTCAGCCGAACTGTGCTCCAATGCGGCCTTGCCGCAACTGCACTTTGGGCCTTCAATTTTCGTGGCATCTGTGGCAATAGTCATTTCAGAAACCTGAATGGGGTAGTTGGAAATCGAATTCCATCATCCATATTCTGGCAAAGCGCGCTAGGCCAAGTCTACTTGCGAGAAATTAGTGCAACGATAAATTGAGGAATGGATACCTCAACTCCAATTCTGACTTGCCCATCCTGCAATGTCGCTCCCCGGAAGCATGGGAAGGACGCCAAGGGGAATCAGCGATACCAGTGCCCGAAGTGCTTGAAGACAGTATCCGACGTTCCCGCAGGCCCGCTCGGGCATATGCGTCTGCCGCTCGACAAAGCCGTCCAGTGCCTTCAATTGATCGTGGAGGGCAGCAGTCTCCGGACGACGACGCGGATAGCCAAGGTCAACCTCCGCACCGTCATCAATCTACTCGTGATGATTGGGGAGCGGTGCGAAGCGATGTTGGAGGGCCGAATCAATGGTATTTCAGTAGTAGACGTACAAGTAGACGAGTTGTGGGGTTTCGTGGGCGAAAAGGAAAAGACTCGGTTGCGGAAGCATCCAGAGCGAATTGATACCGGCGATGCCTACTGCTTCACAGCATTGGAGCGGCATACCAAACTCATGCTTGCGTGGCACCTCGGGACGCGGACGCCGGAAGACACGGCGTACTTCTCCGACAAATTGGCACTGGCCACGGCGGGCAAGTTTCAGATTTCCACCGACGGCTTCACTCCGTATGCGACGGCCATTCCAAACGCGATGCCGCAAGCCGATTTTGCTCAGATAATAAAGCAATTTAGCTCTCGCGACGACAAGAAAGAGGGCCGGTATTCTCCCGGCGTTGTGATCGGCACCGTCAAGGTTCCCCGGCACGGTAGTCCGGACATGGCCAAGGTCTGCACATCGCACATCGAGCGGCACAATCTCACGATCCGCATGGGCAACCGGAGACTGACCCGGCTCACGAATGCGTTCTCCAAGAAGTGGGCTAACCATCAGGCATCCCTTGCATTAACAATCGCCAGCTACAACTTTTGTCGCCCGCACCAGACGCTTACGGACGCGACGGCTTCCGAAGACAAGCCGAAGCGGAAGACGACACCCGCGATGGCCGCTGGGCTTGTGGATCATCCTTGGACGCTAGAAGAACTGGTGCGGAACACGATGGCAGCGTAGGCGTACCTCGAAAAATCATCTGTTGATTCTAAACCACAGATGGAGCCTGTCGTGTACTTGGCAATCGTTTGGCTTAGTCGCCCGCTGGTGAAATTGGTCGCCTACCTTGGCGCATCGTACCGGGTTGAAGTGGAAGAAGCGTACACCGATCTAGTCCATTACCGTCACCCGGATGTAGGTGAATACCTACGCGGTCGGCGGTTCAGGCGGGTTGAGGATTAATCGTGCTGAACCACATGAACTCGGGAGTCTTGTCCGCAAGGATGACCAATTGGACTATAGGCAACGCGACTTCGCAGCCGCCCAGTTCGGTTAAGTGGTAGTCCGGCGGGCTTTTTTCGGTAGCGGTATTCTTCACTTCATAGGTCACCTCTTTCCGAACGAACTTCGCGCCTGTTTTCGGCATGGAAGGGAAGTGGGCGATGAAGCCTTCGGACAGTTTTGGGAACGGCTCTCCACCGGGAGCATTGTGGCCGATGAGGCAGTAGACCGGAATCAGTCCCGGCACGACCTTGCTGAGTTGTAGTTTGAGTGGATCGACCATAGAACACCTCCGGTTTTCAGTTTCTCCGGAGCCACGGTACAGGCTCAGACTTGCGGAAGCCAACGAAAAGTGAGAAAGTGGAGACTGGCGGGATTATAGGGGAAAAGTGGAAAACCACATTCTACTGCATCACTACCCGATAATCGCTCGGCCCCCGATCCCGCCTGGACTTGTTCCAGCCGGAATCGGGGGCCGATTTTCGTTCGATGGCGAACCAAAACTGTCCGTGGGTGTCTTCAGCGGTAACTCGAACCGGGGAACGTGAGCACAATGATTTTCGCACTGACGACGAACGGGGAATGGCTCGGCATCGGCGGCATCGGCCTCGCCGCCGTCGGCGCGTTCTTCGGCGTCGTCGCCAGCATGTGGACGAAGGCCAAGGAAGTCGTTTGGCGCTTCGTCAGCCTCGTCATCCGCCGGGTCGAAGTGCCGACGCAAGCGGCGCACGACGCGCTGACGGCGTACCTGATTGCCAAATACCAGCGCAGCCGCAACTACGACCGCATGTACGGGGCCGCGTGGGAATTCCAGCGCGACGGTCGCTACGGCCTCATCCCCTACGAAGTGTTCGGGAACCGCACGCTCATCTTCTGGAACCGGATTTTCCCGATCGTCTTCACGAACCAGCAAGAGAAGAAGGCCCCCAAGACGACCGACCAAACCAACTCCAACGCCACGAAGATTTACAGCACGTTGCTCTACGTCCGCGGCACCTGCGATATCGAAACGATCCTGCGCGAAGCCTGCGATCAGCGCAACGCCATTTCGTGGGCCAACGAAGCCGAGGAACTCGACGCGAAGACGCGCTTCGTGATCCACCACGTCCCGAAACGCCGGGATGATGACGACGACTACGACTCGGGCAGCAACGGCCTCGCCTGGTATCAGCAAGGCACCTACCGCCTCATCGCCCACTCGCCCGATCAACTCGGCAAGCGGCCCACGAACAACGGCCGGGCGCTCGACAACCTCATCTTCCCGCAGCGGGTGAAGGATCTGATCAAGGAGATCGAACTCTGGCGCAAGAGCCGGGATTGGTACCGCGAAAAGGGGATCCCGTGGAAGCGCGGCTGGATGCTCTACGGCCCGCCCGGCACCGGCAAGACGGCGCTGGCCCGCGCGTTCGCCGAAGACATGAACATGCCGATCTACGTCTACAACCACACTTAGACCAGAATGGGCAATGTCGATACCTCTCCAAATTCCGCCAGCAATGCGGCAATGAGACTTTGGTCCTGCGGCGCTAAGTGGAATCCCCACTTGCCGTCGAAATGTTTGTGGTACGCTTAAGCCCACTCCTGTCGATCAGTTGTTGGGCTCTGCACTTCGTCTTGAAGTCGTTGTCAGTTGGAAGTCCCTTTCGGTGATTGAAGGAGCCGAGCAATGTGGTCTCCATAGTAAATGTTTGGTTGGTCACCCAAATCTACCCTCGTCGTACGCCTTCACCAAACCCTTGATGATGCCAATCACAAACATCGCCATGACGAACCAGGCGCCCAGGTCGTTGCAGCCCGCCAAAGAGTTCGAAGCAAACATAATGTGCTCCCAAGAGCCGCCAGGAGACGGCAAAGTTTAGGATTCAAAGCAAACCTTTTCGATGTTGGCCCACGAAGGGCTGATGGTAAACCCACCTTTCCGCATCAGCACCCGGCATGGCCCGAGACGGGTTATGTGTCCCACGTCGCCTTTGTTCCATACTTGGCCCAACCCCACAACTCGGCTCTTGAGTCGGACGGAGCAGCCCAAGTAAAACTGTTCGCTTCGCGGGGCGAGTTTCAATTCGACGATATCGTCGTCAGTCATTTGGAGTTCTCCGTGGATAGTGGATGAGCAGGAAAGGTATAGCCTGAGTCAATGACATTGTTTCGTTCGTCTCGAAGCAATTCTTCCGAGTAGTCGCATCCCGAGAACCCAGTTTGGATGAACCATGGCACAATGACGCTGTCCATATCACATTCCCCTTTCCTGCTCACTCCGAACAGCTTCAAACCACCCTATCGTCTCCCTCAAGCCCGTTCGAAAGTCGGTCGGTGCCGAGAACCCAAACTTCGCTTGAGCCTTCGACGAATCCAACAACCGTCGAGGTTGCCCATCGGGTTTTGAGGTGTCCCAGTGGATTTTCCCGGAGTAGTTGCACAGGTCGCAGATCAATTCGGTGAGGTCCTTGATGGTGATTTTCATCCCACTGCCGAGGTTAATGGGCTCGCCCTCGTCGTAGGACTCCGTCGCCTGAGCAATACCCTCGGCCGCATCCCTCACAAAGAGGAACTCGCGAGAAGCAAACCCAGTGCCCCAAGCTTCAATAAAGCCTTGGCGTTTCTCGCGAGCCGAAAGCACTTTTCGAATGATGGCGGGGATGACGTGGCTGCTCGTTGGGTCAAAGTTGTCACCCGGACCATACATATTCACGGGGAGCAGAGTGATGGCGTTCATCCCGTACTGTTGTCGATAGGCTTGACCCATCACCATCAAAGCCTTCTTCGCAATCCCATATGGGGCGTTCGTTTCCTCCGGGTAGCCATTCCAGATGTCCTCTTCTTTGAAAGGAACGGGGGTGAACTTTGGATATGAGCAGATGGTGCCGATGTTCACGAACTTCTCTACACCAACCTTTCGGGCCTCTTCCATAACATTGATGCCCATCACCGCGTTCTCATCACGGGCGGCAATGGCTTTTTGGGCAAGCATCTTTGTCGAGCAATCCTTGATAGAGCACCCTATGAAATCGACGCCCCGCGAAAGAAGTATTGGGATTTCACGAATCAACAACAAACGAAGTTGTACTTTGAAAATCACAAGCCGGAGGTCGTCATCCACCTCGCTGTCCTGGCCGGTGGAATCGGAGCTAATCGCGAAAGCC
>JANOSQ010000538.1:0-9527 GCA_031415915.1 Fimbriiglobus sp.
TCGGAGTTCATTCAGAATACGGAACTGCCCACTTCGCTCGATCGCGCCGACAAGGGCGCTTGCACAGTTGTCTGGGTGCCGTTGGAAAGAAATGATCTGCTGGATGCTCACCCGTTGGAAAAGCGGCTGAAAGCACTGCAATGTGCTACCCGGGATGCGAAACTCATTTTTGATTTCGATCCGCACCCAGTCGGTTGGATGCAGGTGGAGGATTCAATCCGCAGGGCGGTCGAGAAGCGGCGACAAGCCCATCAAGGAAGTCTGCCGAAAAAGGTTTGATACGGGCGTTTACTGCTCTGGCATACTATCGCGATGTGTCCAACCGAGCAGTCTCATCCGCGATTACAATTGCTTGTCCTTACAAGCCCAAGTCGCCGCGATGCCCAGGCTGCTGACTGACGACGCCGGGAGTTGAATTTGCTTCCCGCCTCTATGTCTGTCCAGCGCACCACCCCTTCCGACACTCGCCGTAAGTCCTAGGCGGGGTTGGTCTGTCCAGAAAAGTTCGGTCTGTCCAGAAAATTTCGAGTCTGTCCAGAGGGGGGTGTGGGGTGTCGCGCTGGACAGACCGACCGGCATGGCTATCACTTCCCCATACCCCTCGGCCCCGTCGTACAACGGAACCCCGACCATGACCGCGACTCCCCCGGCTGCGCCGGCCTCCAAGACCGTCTACATCGAGACCGTCGGTTGCCAGATGAACGTGCTCGACAGCGAGTTGGTCATCGGTGCCCTCAAGCGCGATGGCTACACGCTGACCGACAATTCCGCGGCCGCCGACCTCATGCTGTTCAACACCTGCTCGGTGCGCGAACACGCCGAGGATAAGACCTACTCGGCACTGGGTCGGGTCGCGCCCTACAAGTTGGCCAATCCGGACAAAGTCATCGGCGTCATCGGCTGCATGGCGCAGAAGGATCAGGAGCAGATCCGCGACCGGGCGCCGTACGTCGATCTCGTCGTCGGCACCGGCCAACTCGCGAAGATCCCGGAACTGGTGTCGATCATCCGCGAGACGCGGGCGCCGCAACTCGCCGTCAGCCTCGGTCGCAAAGATGCCGACCGCCAGCGCGTCGAGATGAGCTTCGAGAGTTACGACCCGACCCGCGACCCGGAAATGCGCTCGACGCCGTTCCAAGCGTACGTCCGCATCCAGATCGGCTGCGACAAGTTCTGCACCTACTGCGTCGTGCCGAGCACGCGCGGCCCGGAGCAATCGCGGCACCCCGATTCGATCTTGAACGAGGTGAAGATCCTCGTCGACCAAGGCTGCAAGGAAGTGACGCTGATCGGCCAGACCGTCAACAGCTACGCCTACGACCACGGCGACGGTCGGCGGACGCGCTTCAGCGACTTGATCCTGCGCATCCACGATGTGCCGGGATTGCGCCGCATCAAGTTCGTGACCAACTTCCCGAAGGACATGACCAACGACCTGCTCGACGCCGTGCGCGACCTGCCCAAGCTGGTGAAGTATCTGCACGTGCCCCTGCAAAGCGGCTGCAACGACGTGCTGGGCCGGATGAAGCGGCTCTACACGATCGAGGAATATTGGGAGATGCTGCAGCGCAGCCGGGAGCGCATCCCCGGCGTCGCGGTGTCGAGCGACTTCATCGTCGGCTTCTGCGGCGAGACCGACGCCAGCTTCCGAAAGAGCATGGACGTCGTCGACCGGGCCAAGTTCAAGAACTCGTTCATCTTCAAATACAGCGAACGCCCCGGTACCAAAGCGGCCGAGCGCTTCAAGGACGACGTGCCCGACGACGTGAAGAAACAACGCAACCACGACCTGTTGATGCTCCAAAATGAGCGGAGCTTGGAGGATTCGCGGGCGATGATCGGCAAAGCGGTCGAAGTGCTCGTCGAAGGCCCGAGTCGGCAGGGGGCGAAGTCGGCGCCCGGCGGTATCCGCCAGTTGATCGGCCGGACGATGACGGATCACATCGCGGTGTTCGACGGCCCGGATCGGCTGGTCGGTGAAATCCTGACGGTGGACATCGCCGAGGCGAGCGGCTTCACGCTCTACGGCGCGGCCCGCACGGGCGAAGTCATCGGCGGCGAAGGGGTGGCGCCATCGCGGTTGCCGCGGAGGATGGGGTTGAGCTTGGTCTAGCTGAAGGCCCGCAAGTTCACCGATTCGACGGGCAAATTCGCGGAGGCCAGCACCGTCGGAAAGTGGCGATCGACGAAGCCCGCATCGCTCGCTTCCGTCCAATTCAGTGACACGGGGATGTCAATCGATTTCAGCAGCACCAGTTTCGACGCCCCGGATTGAATCGCGACCCACGCGGCGAGCGAATCGGTCGTGACACTCCACGTATGCGGCGGGCCTGCTTGCGTGCGGAAGTAGGGGTACGGATCGAGAATCCCCGGAGACGGCGATTCGACGACGGGCAGCGAGCCAATCAGTCGTTGGAGAAAATGCGTCCCGAGCGAGAGGGAGCGGATCGCCAACCAATGGGCGTGTTCTTCGCCGAGGTCGTGGATGCGATCCCAACCCCTCACCGCATCGGCCGCTTCGCCACCGCCGGGGAAAAGCAACACCGGCTCCGAATGGAACGCGAGCCACGCCGTGAGAGCAGGCCCGAGGTCGGGCCAGTCGTACAGGCTCCCGCCGACCTTCACGACGATCATCGGGGCATCTCCGAGGCGAGTACCGCGACGGCATACGCCGGGGCGCAGGCGGAGATTTCGGGGCCGAGTTCTGCGGCGAGGGAAATTATTCGGGGCATCTGGCCGCGATAGACTGTGGCATAGGCACCCCGTGCGAACCACCCTTCGCGCGGCAACCATTCGCCGACCCCGCTGAGGATGAGTATTCGTTCGCCCAAAGGATCGACGCGGCGTAGGCCTTCCAGTATCGCATCGCGCTGGCGCTTGAAGCAGCGGAGGGCGAAGTTGAGAATTGTTTCGACATGGACCGTCTCGATATCGGCGCCGCACATTCGCGCGAGCCGGGCGATGCAATTCTCGAAGTCGGCGGGCCGCCCGTCGGCAGTGTCCATAGCGTCCGGCTCCGGCTTCGCCAGGCTGATCGCGATGTAGACGTCCCGCATGTCGGCGAAGTATTCGGCGCATCCGTTCGGCAGTCCGAGCGCCATGACCGGTGTCCGCTTCACGCCGACATAGACGAGTTCGCCCGTGAGCAATCGGTCGAAATCGGTAAGGCCTTTGGCTACGGGGACGCCGTCGTCGAGCGGGATGATGTCGGTCGTCGTCGATCCGATATCGAGGAGCAGAGCCTTCCCGATGGGTGCGAATCGCCCCGCGAACGTCGCCAGCGCGTGCCAGTTCGACGCCGCTACCTCTAGCGTTCGCGCTCGCGCTTCGGCCACTGACAGCCAATGGCCACCGGTACCCCACACCCGGACCGGTCGCACCGCCGCCGCGAATTCCACCGCATCCAGAATCCGATTCACCCCTTCGCGCTTCGTGGCGTAGCAGTCGCACAGCTCGCCGGTCATCGTCACCGCGAACTCGTCGATTCCGGGAAATTGCGCCGCCAGCGAAGCGAGAGCGGCCGGGAGCGCGTCCGGTTGTTTCCAGAGCGCGAACGGCATCGACACAGCGCGCTGAGCCGCCGTCGCGGCCTTGAGGTTCGCCCCGCCGATGTCCAGCCCTAGAACAGTCGGAGACTTCGCGTTCATGGCTTTGTTGATACGGGATTCCGGCATGGCTCGCTACCTCATCGGCATCGACTTGGGCACCACCAACTCGGCGCTCGCGTTCGTCGATCTGCAAGCCAAGGGCAAGGCCGTCAAACTCCAAACCTTCCCCGTGGCCCAGTTGGTCGCCGCGGGGCAGGTTGGGGATCAGTCACTGCTGCCGTCGTTCCTCTACCGGCCGGGGCCGCACGACCTGCCGGCCGGCGCCACTGCGCTGCCGTGGGACGCGGGCGCCACCGATGTCGTCGGCCAGTTCGCGCGCATCCACGGGGCCAAGATCGCCGGTCGGTTGGTCTCGAGCGCGAAATCGTGGCTCTGCCATCCGGGCGTTGATCGCACGACGCCGCTGCTGCCGTGGGCCGCGCCGCCGGAGGTAGAACGGCTCTCGCCGCTGACCGTGTCGGCCCGCTATTTGAAGCACTTGGTCGATGCGTGGAATGCGGCGCCGAATCGCAAACCGGAGGATCGGCTCGAAGAATGCCCGGTCGTGTTGACTGTGCCGGCGTCCTTCGACGACATGGCCCGGAGCCTGACGGCGCAGGCGGCGGTGCAGGCGGGGTTGAAGTTCGTTACGCTGCTCGAAGAGCCGCAGGCCGCGTTTTACTGTTGGCTCGGGATGCACAACGCCGCGGAGAGCGGGCGGTTGAAGCCGGGGATGCGCTGCGTCGTCATCGACGTCGGCGGCGGCACCAGCGACTTCAGCCTCATCCGTGCGGCGGAGGATCACGGCGAGCTGTCGTTCTTGCGCGACGCCGTCGGCGATCACCTGCTGCTCGGCGGCGACAACATGGACCTTGCGCTGGCCAAGGCGGTCGAGGCTAAGCTGACACAGAAGCTCGACGCGGGGCAATTCGGCACGCTCGTGCAAGCATGTCGGGGGGCGAAGGAAGCGTTGCTGGGCCCGAAAGCGCCGGCGGAGTACACGGTCACCGTGATGGGCAAGGGCCGCTCCGTCATCGCGGGAACGCTGAGCGCGACCGTGACCGCCGAGGACATCCGCACCGCGCTCTACGACGGGTTCTTCCCGCAAGTGCCCTACGATGCGGAACCGGAGCGCGCGGCCCGCGCCGGCCTCCAGGAAATGGGCCTGCCCTACGTCGCCGACGCGGCGATTTCCAAACACCTCGCGTCGTTCCTGCGCCGCCAATTGCCCGAGGGGGAGGCCCCGGACGCGATCCTTTTCAACGGCGGCGTCTTCCAACCGAAGGCGCTGCGCGATCGCATCGTCGAAGTGATGACCCCATGGTTCGACAAACCCGGGAAGCCGTGGAAGCCGACGGTGCTGACGAACCCCTCGCTCGACCTCGCCGTGGCGTGGGGCGCGGCCCACTCGGCGTGGTTGAAGCAGAGCGGCGGCCGACGCATCGGCGGCGGCACCGCGCGGAGCTATTACATTCAGCTCGAAACTTCGAGCGGCGAACCGACCTTCTTGTGCGTCGTCCCCAGACGGATGCAGGAAGGGGACGAGATCGCCATCCCCAAGCCGGAACTCGAACTCGCCCTCGGCGAGCCCGTGCTCTTCCCGCTGTTCACCAGCACTGCCCGACCCGACGACCTCCCCGGCGATGTGCTGAATCTTCGGCCGGATCAACTGCTGCAATTGCCGCCGTTGCATACGATCTTGCGCGGCGGAAAGCGCGCCGGGGCCAAGCGCATCCCCGTGACGCTGGCCGCGCGATCGACGGAAATCGGCACCCTCGAACTCTCGTGCGTTTCCCGCGAAGGGAACCGGTGGAAGCTCGAATTCAACACCCGCGACACCGCCGCGGCGAAGTCGCCGGAGGATGCGCCCGCCGCACTCGTCGATGTCTTCCCCGAGGAGAAAGTGCAAGCCGCGGCGGAGCGGGTGAAGGCGGCGTACACGACCGACAGCCCGACGCCGCAGGAACTGACGAAGCAGCTCGAAGCGGCGCTGGAATCGGGCCGGAGCGACTGGCCGACGGGCCTGTGCCGACGGCTGTGGGAACCACTGATGGACGTGGCCGAGCAGCGGGTGAAAACGCCGGCGCACTTATCGCGCTGGTACAACCTGGCGGGGTTCGTGCTCCGCCCCGGCTTCGGCGACACGCTGGACCGCTACCGAGTTGAAGCCCTGTGGAAGACGATCACCGCGACCGCCAGCGGGGCCATCAGCGGCGGGAACAAACTCGTCGTGCCCGAGGGCGGGGCGGACTACTGGATCATGTGGCGCCGCGTCGCCGGCGGGTTGAACGTCGCCCTTCAACAAGCCCTATTCGCGCGGTTGAAATTGATCCTGCTGCCCTCGAAAGCGAAGGCGCCGATGAAACCCTCGGCGAATGAACTGACCGAAATGTGGCGGGCCGCGGCGAGTTTGGAACGGTTAGAAGCCAAGGTGAAAGAGAACCTCGGCGATGCGCTCGTCGCGCAGTTGAAGCGTCAACCGGTGCCGAACTACGTCTTCTGGAGCCTGACCCGGCTCGGGGCGCGGGTGCTGCTGTACGGGCCGCTCAACACCATCGTCCACCCGAATGTCGCCGAGCGCTGGCTCGCGGCGCTGGCCGACTATTCCCCGGCTACTGAGAACGATCGACTGGCGTGGGCGTTCTGCCTCGCGCAGCTCGGCCGACGGAACGGGCTGCGCGGGATCGATATTCACCACGAGCACCAAGAGGCGTTGTCGAAGTTGCTGCGGTCTATGAAAGTGCCGGAGACGTGGGCGAAAATGACGGAAGAAGTGCTCGCCCCCGAAGGGGACGAGCAGTCGAAGCTTTTCGGAGAATCGCTGCCGATCGGGCTGCGGCTCACGTCCTGATTATTGGCCGCCGAACAGGGCCGGGGGCGTCACCGTGCCGAATTCGGTTTGCGGGCCAGTTGTCGTTTCCCGGCGGGTTTGGATGAACCCGCCGTCTTTCGGGGCCGGGGGCAAGCCCGTCGGGGTCTTCCCGCCGAACTGCGAGTCGGCCAGTTTGCGGTAGCTGATGTGCATCACGTCATCGTTTTTCGGCGCGAACACGTTCAACTTCGACCCCGGCTGCAGATCGGTGCCGGTTTGGCTCCGCAGTTTCGGGTCGTACTTGTCGACGATTTCGTAGTTGCTGCCCAAGTGCTTTTCCATCAGCTTGCGGGCCTCGGCTTCGTCCGCGTCGGCCTTTAACGCGATGATCCCGCCATCCTTGTTCTTCTGCACGTACTCGGCTCGCCCCATGCAGCCGATGCCCGACAGCAACCCCGCCCCGAGCAGCATCCCGGCGATGAATTTCCGCATGGCGATCCCCCTGTGACATCCTCGGGGCTTCCCCTCCGCCGAGTTGATTGCGGGCGATACCGGCAAAGACCGACGGATTCAAGCCCGAGTTTCGGCCCAATCGAGTTCAGTGAGAACACACACACCCTCGCGTGAACTCGTTGCCAAAACGCTGAACTCGTTTCCAAAACACTGAACTGACCATGCGCTGCAAGGACTTGCGTCGACGCGTCGAATCGGCATTTCGGAGCTTCGGCCGACCGGAACGACCGAACAGAACGAAGTCCCGATTGCGGACGCCAGAATCGGCGGGACGCCGGAAGAGCACAAACGCCCTTCCCAGTGGTGACCGGGTCACTGCCAAAAGCCCGAGGCGCACTCCGGCCGAATCCCCAACTTCGGTCATTTGAAATAGACTGAATGCACCGGCGGGTTCTCGGGCGGCGAGATCGAACCCGCCGGGTTACAGGGGTAGCCATGACCACGACCTCGCTCCGGCCCAAGCTCGACCCGTTCTACCGAGTCGTGGAATCGGTGCTGATCGGCCAGCGGAACCTCATCGACCGCTTGCTCATGGGACTGCTCACCGACGGCCACGTGCTACTCGAGGGGGTGCCCGGCTTGGCGAAGACGCTGGCCATCCGCACCGTCAGCGCGGCGCTGCACCTGCAATTCTCCCGCGTGCAATTCACCCCGGATCTCCTGCCCGCGGACATCCTCGGCACGCAGATCTACAACCCGCGCACCGGCGAGTTCACCGTCAAGAAAGGCCCGATCTTCGCCAACGTGATCCTCGCGGACGAAATCAACCGCGCCCCGGCCAAGGTGCAATCGGCCCTCTTGGAGGCGATGCAGGAGCGCCAAGTCACCATCGGCGACGGCACCTTCCCGCTGCCCAAGCCCTTCTTCGTGCTGGCGACCCAGAACCCCATCGAACAGGAAGGCACTTACCCGCTGCCCGAGGCCCAAGTCGACCGCTTTATGCTGAAGGTGCTGATCGACTATCCGAGCCGGGACGACGAGCGCGCGATCTTGGATCGCATGGGCAGCGTCGATGCCGCAACGGCCGTGGAACCGGTGCTGGCCGCGGACGATCTCGCCGAATTGCGCGCCGCCGTGGACGTTCAGCACGTCGATCCCAAGATCAAGGACTACATCGTCGCCATCGTGCGCGCCACGCGAATCCCGGCCGAGTTCGGCCTCGACATCGCCCCGTTGATCCAAACCGGCGCCAGCCCCCGCGCCGTGGTCGCACTGCTCCGGGCGAGCAAGGCGCACGCCTTTCTGAACGACCGCGGTTACGTCACGCCGGACGACGTTAAACGCACCGCGCCGGATGTGCTGCGCCACCGCGTGATTCTGAGTTACGAAGCGGAAGCCGAGGAATTGAAACCGGACGCGGTGCTCCGCCGCGTACTCGATGGGTTGCCGGTGCCGTGACGGGGTGGGTTTTGAGCCTGCGCGGGATGTTCATGGGGTCCACTTTGGCGGGCCCCACTCGGATCGGTTCACCTGATATTGCTCCTTGGCCGCTTCATAAGCCTCCTCGAGGGTCGGATGCCAGCCATCAGCCGCATAAACGCCATCGTCTGAAAAACTGACCAGCAAGAAATTCCCTCCGCCGTCATCGGTGATATCGAAACCGAACGGCAGTTCTTTTGCCCCACGTTCGGAAGGCAAAGCTCCACGCCACCCGCTGTGCGGCCAGCCGGTGATCCAAGTCGGGCGGTTACGAATTGAGGCGAATACCTTCATGGATCAAAACCTTATTCTACCGAAGCTGTATCGCTTCGTCACGCGGCCCCTGCCGCCATAAGCGTCTCGACGACGGGGGCCGTCAACTCAACAGGCACGAACAAGTCGTGCGGATAGAGGTAATCCTCACCGGACTCATCGACGACACGCACCATCCCACGAGACTCAGCTATCGCATCGGGGAGGGTGCGGTAAACCTTGCGCGCCTCCAATGAGACCGGATAGTCTCCGGCCGTCACGCAGAGCACAAAGCGAGTCGGGTCGTTCGTTGACCCCATGATCATTCCTCGAAGAACCGTTTGATCTTTCAGTCCATCACACCAGTTTCAGCGATCCGATATTCGCCGTCAAGTGCATCGATAGTGAAGGGTGCGACAAGGTCTTCTAGCGGTGGTACCGGCGTCTCGCCGCTTCGGGCTATGAACAAACCGACGAGACGCCGGTTCCACCATTCGAAGCCAGTATCCGTCGGCGCACCCATCCGGCAAGGGTGGAACAATGATTTTCGGAGTTGATTTTACGAGCCGGACGCGTCAGCAACGGACCGCATCTGACACGGGAGAAGCCTGCGAAATCGGAATGGGCCGGAAGCCCGTGGGGCGTACCGATTTCACAGGTGGCTCCCGTGTCCGATGCGGTCCGTCGCTGACGCGTCCGGCTCGTAAAATCAACTCCGAGAACTGTCGCCGCACCCTCCCGCGAACAAACCGGCGAGACGCCGGTTCCACCTTTCGATGCCAGAATCCGTTGTTGCAACCCCGCCGGGGGTGGCCTGTCTCGCCGGGATCGAATCGGGTATGATGATTCCGAACGGAAGCTCTGCGGAGGATCGGTGATGGGGAAGCGATGGGCCGGGATACTCGCGTTCGGTGGAATCGCCCTCGCCTGCGGTTGCCAGCCCG
>JANOSQ010000539.1:0-4310 GCA_031415915.1 Fimbriiglobus sp.
GTTCACTGGGTTTTGCCGCTGTTTTTCAGGCGATTTCGAGTTCCGAACATACATATTTGAGACAAATTCGACTCAAATATGTGAAATTGAGCGATAAAGTCCCTGAATTTTAGGCGTTTACCCGGTGAACGGTTACTCCAAGACAAGCACTTGGAATATGAAAACATCCGTCAGCAACGTGTTTTTCTCAGAGCGGAGGCCTTCGGCCTGCGTGCAAAGAAGATCGATGCTGAGATCGAAGGGGAGAAGCCCGACGAAATTCTTATCGCCAAGCTTGCCGAGAAAGAGGCCGACGAAGAGAGACTCCAAATCCGCTCACTCGCGCTGGAGAGGAAGTACGGGAAATACTGGGTTGAGAGGGGCTACAAAATACGTCCGTGACTGCCCGTCGCTACCTGAAACGATTTCCCCTACCCTGAAACGGAATGAATCGTTTCAGGGGGTTTCCGTGTCAAAGCCGGTGTCAGACACTTGGATGGAATCATTCGACCCCTCCGAGTGCCTGCCAAAATCTGGAGGCACACCCCGAATCAATCCCCACTGGTTGAACTTCCCCGCAGTCCGTAAACTCCCGGTTGCAAAGTGGGTCACGGCAACCGAGGGAGCGCGGGATGAAACGGGCACTGATCACGGGCATCACGGGGCAGGACGGCAGCTATCTGGCGGAGTTGCTGCTGGACAAGGGATACGAAGTCCACGGCATGGTTCGCCGGGCGAGCACCGAGAACTTCGAGCGCATCAACCACATCGCGCACCGTGTCCACCTCCATCAGGCCGACTTGCTCGACCAGTTGTCGATCGTCGACGTGATGAAGGCCGCGAATCCGACCGAAGTCTACAACCTCGCGGCCCAGAGCTTCGTCCCCACGAGTTGGAAGCAACCCGTCTTGACGAGCGAGTTCACCGCCATCGGCGTGACGCGGATGCTCGAAGCCATCCGCTTGCTCGGCAAGGATTCGATCCGCTTCTACCAAGCGTCGTCGTCCGAGATGTTCGGCAAAGTGCAGGCGGTGCCCCAGACCGAAGAAACGCCGTTCTACCCGCGCAGCCCGTACGGCGTCGCCAAATTGTACGGCCACTGGATCACGATCAACTACCGCGAGAGCTACGGCATCTACGGCGTCTCCGGCATTCTGTTCAACCACGAATCACCAAGGCGCGGTCGGGAGTTCGTGACCCGCAAAGTCACCGACGGTGCCGCCCGCATCAAGCTCGGGCTGTCGAAGGAACTCCGCCTCGGCAACCTCGACGCCAAGCGCGACTGGGGCTTCGCGGGCGATTACGTCCAAGCGATGTGGCTGATGCTCCAGCAAGACGAACCGGACGATTACGTCATCGCGACCGGCGAGACGCACACCGTGAAGCGGCTGGTCGAACTCGCGTTCGGCGCGGTCGATCTCGACTGGCAGAAGTACGTCGTGCTCGACCCGGCGTTCGTGCGTCCGGCCGAGGTCGATCTGCTCATCGGCAGTCCGGCCAAGGCCGAGAAGCAACTCGGGTGGAAGCCGGAAACGAGTTTCGAAAAGCTCGTCGAGATGATGGTGCGCGCCGACCTCGACCGCTTGAAGGGGGGCGATACGTCCAACTTCAAAGCGCGCGGGATCTAGCCCGATGCGCGTCCTCATCACCGGCATCACGGGGTTCGTCGGCGGGCACCTGACCGACCGCCTCGCGGCGGAAGGGGGCCACACCATCGCCGGGCTGAGCCGGCACGCGTTCTGGCCGGCCGAACTGACGCACCTAGCCGAGACCGCCCGGCTCTATTCCGCCGATTTGCACGACGAAGCGCGCTTGGCGGAAATCCTCGGGGAAGTCCGCCCCGAGTGGGTCTTCCACCTCGCCGGCTACGCCAAGACGGGCCGATCCTTCCGCGAGCCGGATGCTTGCTGGAAAGCGAACCTCGAAGGCACCCGTTCCCTCTACAACGCGATCGCCCACTCCGGTCTGAAGCCGCGCATCTTGTTCGCCTCCACCGGATTGGTCTACGGCGACCCCGACCCCGGCCGGACGGACATCGACGAATCGACCGCGCTGAAGCCGGCCAGCCCGTACGCGGCGAGCAAAGCGGCCGCCGATCTGCTGAGCTACCAAGTGTCGCGGAACCCCGGCTTGGACATTGTCCGCATCCGGTTGTTCAACCAGATCGGCCCCCGGCAATCGCGAGAGTACGCCATCGCCAACTTCGCCCGCCAGATCGCCGCCATCGAAGCGGGTTGGCAGGAACCGATTCTGGAAACGGGCGACCTCTCCGCGTACCGCGACCTCACGGACGTGCGCGACATGACCGCGGCGCTGCGGGCCGTGATCGAGTTCGGCGAGACCACCGACGTGTACAACGCCGGCCGCGGGGAAGTGTGGCGCATCGACGACGTGTTGAAGCGGCTCGTCGCGCTGTCGCGCGCGCCGCTGGAAATCCGCGCGACGCGGGACACCGGCCGCGCGGCCGATACCACCATCAGCCGGGCGAACCCCGCGAAGTTGCGGGAGAAAACCGGCTGGTCGCCTACGTTCGCACTCGACGACTCACTCGCCGCGATCCTCGGCGATTGGCGCACGCAAACAGGAATGCTCCCATGAAAGTCGCCGTCATCGGAACCGGGTACGTCGGCCTCGTCACGGGCACTTGCCTCGCGGAGAGCGGCAACGACGTGGCCTGCGTCGACAACAACCCGCAGAAGATCGAGACGCTCAACGCCGGCGGTATCCCGATTTACGAACCGGGACTCGCGGAACTCGTCCACAAGAACCGCCGCGACGGCCGGCTGACCTTCACCACCGATTTGACGACAGCCGTCCGGGCGGCGCGGATGATCTTCATCGCCGTGGGCACCCCGCAATCGGATGCGGGCGATGCGGATCTTTCGGCGGTCTGGGCCGTAGCCAAAGCGATCGCCCTCGCGGTGAAAGACCTGCCCGAAGGGCCGGCGGGATCGCGGATCGTCATCACGAAATCGACGGTGCCCGTCGGCACGAACAAACGCGTCGCGGAGATTCTGGCCGAGAACGGGGCCCCGCACGTCGACGTGGCCAGCAACCCGGAGTTCCTCAAGGAAGGTGCGGCCATCGAGGACTTCATGAAGCCCGACCGCGTCGTCGTCGGCGTTCGCGGCCCCGAAGTGGGCGAAGCGCTGCGCGAGTTGTACCAGCCGTTCCTCCGCACCGAGCGGCCGTTCCTAACGATGACGCCCGAATCGGCGGAGATGACCAAATACGCGGCGAACGCGATGCTCGCCACGAAGATCAGCTTCATCAACGAGATGGCCAACCTTTGCGACAAACTCGGCGCCGACATCAACGATGTCCGCCGCGGGATGTGCCACGATCAGCGCATCGGCTTCCAGTTCCTCTTCCCGGGGCCGGGCTACGGCGGCTCGTGCTTCCCCAAAGACATCCGCGCGATCCTCGGCATGGGCCGCAAGGTCGGGCAACCGATGAGCATGATGCAATCGGTGGACGACGTGAACGAAGCCCAGAAGCAAGTGCTTTTCGGTAAGGTCGAGGCGCACTTCGGCGAGTTGAAGGGGAAGACTCTGGCGATTTGGGGCCTCGCGTTCAAGCCGCGCACCGACGACATCCGCGAGGCGCCGGCGCTCGTGCTCATCGATGCGCTGCTCGCCGCCGGGGCGAAGTGCCGGGTTCACGACCCCGAAGCCATGGCCAACGTGAAGGCGATCTACGGGGACAAACTGACCTATTCGGACAAACCCTACGGCGCACTCGAAGGGGCCGACGGCTTGGTGATCGTCACCGAATGGCAAGAGTTCCGCACTCCCGATTTCGAGGTGATGAAGCGACTGCTGAGCACCCCGGTGATCTTCGACGGCCGCAACATTTACGACGAGAAGACGATGGCGACCCACGGCTTCGCCTATTACGCCATCGGGCGCGGGAAACGGTAAATGGCGAAGCCGTTCGATGCGACGCTGAACGCGCTGATCGACCTGAGGCCGGGCGACTGGGCCGATGGCTTCGCACGTCTGGCCGGTATCCCACCCGGGCCGAGCACGGTGTTGGACACCGATCTCGCGACCACCTTGCAGGCCGACAAACTATTCCGAATCGACGGTCCCCGGCCGTCGTTGCTCCATTTGGAACTGGAAGCGAACCCGAGAACGGGTATTCCCCGCGAGCTGATGCGGTACAATACGCTGATCGACCACCAGCACGACTTGCCGGTCGCCACGGTGTTAATTCTGCTCAGGCCGAAGGCTCAAGCGTCCGATCAAACGGGGTGCTACCGGCGATGCGACGTGAACGGCGAGTTGATCGCCGAGTTTCACTACCGGGTCGAGAAGGTTTGGGAACGGCCG
>JANOSQ010000540.1:0-2058 GCA_031415915.1 Fimbriiglobus sp.
GCTGATGCGTGCCGGCTCCGTCGCCGAGATCGATGCGTTGCTGGCCGGGTATGACGACTGCTCTGCGGCTTGGATGTTTACCATCGCGCTGCACCGGTATCGCACGCTTGGACCGGTGGCTGAAGCAATGAAAGCGCTGCGCGCTGCCATGCGGGCCAACGTACACGTGGTGCCGATGTTGCTCGGTGAAGCGCCGCTCCCGGAGGAACTGCCGCACACGTACGGCTTCGGCGACGAGGCCGAGGCGGCCCTCTACGTCCATGCGTCGACCTCGACGTGGTACGACGCCATTGACACCATCGAGTGGCTCGCCGTCGTCTCCACTCCGACCGCTTCCGGCGGCGGGACCACCCGCCGCAAGCGCAAATGACGCATGGCCGCCGGCATCCGCACCCTGCCGCCGCTTCAACTCCTCGATGTACGCGCCGGAGATTTCCTGCCACACGTCGGGCACTCGGCAAAGCCGAGCCCGCCTGGATTTCGCGCTGATTCAGAGAAGAATCCCTTTGCGCTTCGTGTACCTGCAATTATCGTAGGCGGCCGAGCTGAGCAGGGAGCATGCGCTCGTCCGCCCGAAACGCAGTTCGGCTATGACCTTGCGTTCTATTCCGCTCACATTTCTTCGCACCCGCACGCGTGTCCTCCGGGTCCAACTACATTCTGGGAATTTCGGCGTTCTATCACGACAGCGCGGCGTGTCTGCTGCGTGACGGCGAGCTCGTCGCCGCTGTCAGTGAAGAACGGCTGTCCCGCGTCAAGGGCGACTCGGCGTTTCCCACGTTGGCAACGAATTTCTGCCTCGAACAGGCTGGAATCGGCAGAAGCGACCTGACTGCGGTCGCTTTTTACGATAAGCCGCTCCTCAAGTTCGAGCGGATCCTCGAGACCTATCTCGGCATCGCGCCCGCGGGATTTCAGTCGTTCCTGATGGCAGGCCCGCTCTGGATCAAGGAGAAGCTGTATCAGGACAAGCAGCTTCGCGACGAACTCGATTTCGAGGGCGAGTTGCTCTACGCCGAGCACCACGAGTCGCACGCCGCGAGCGCGTTCTTCCCATCCCCGTTCGAGGAGGCCGCCATCCTGACGATGGATGGGGTCGGCGAATGGGCGACGGCATCCATCGGCGTCGGTCGCGGGAACTCACTCTCGCTGCTCAAGGAACTGCGCTGGCCCGATTCCCTCGGCCTGCTCTATTCCGCGATCACCTACTATACCGGCTTCAAGGTCAACTCCGGTGAGTACAAGGTCATGGGTCTCGCGCCGTATGGCGAGCCGAAATACGTCGACCTGATCTATCGCGAACTGATCGACCTGCGCGAAGACGGGTCGTTCACCATGAACCAGAAGTATTTCAACTACCTGGGCGGGCTTACGATGACGAGCCCCGCATTTCACGACCTGTTTGGCGGTCCGCCGCGCATCCCCGAGTCGAAACTGACTCAGAAGGAGATGGATCTCGCCCGCTCGGTGCAGGCGGTGTGCGAGGAGGTGATGCTGCGCATGGCGCGCACTGCCCACCGGGAGACCGGACTCGACCGCCTCTGCCTGGCCGGCGGAGTCGCGCTGAATTGCGTGGGTAACGGGCGCATCCTGCGCGAGGGGCCGTTCAAGGAACTGTGGATTCAACCGGCCGCTGGTGATGCCGGCGGCGCACTCGGCGTGGCTATGCTCACCTGGCACCGCCACATGCAGAAGCCGCGACGTGTGGTGAAAGGGCGCGACAGCATGCGCGGTTCGTACCTGGGGCCGTCGTTCTCGCCGGAGGCAATCGAGACCTATTTTGGGTGCGTTGGCGCGAGCTACGAACGACTCGATCACGAAACTCTGCTTGAGACCACCGCGACTGCTCTGGCGGACGAAAAGATTGTCGGCTGGTTTGACGGCCGCATGGAGTGGGGGCCGCGTTCACTCGGCGCCCGCAGCATTCTCGGCGATCCCCGCAGCACGCGGATGCAGGCCGACATGAACCTCAAGATCAAGTTCCGCGAAGGCTTCCGGCCGTTTGCGCCGAGCGTGCTGCGCGAACGGGTGAATGACTACTTCGATTTGGACTGCGAC
>JANOSQ010000541.1:0-7483 GCA_031415915.1 Fimbriiglobus sp.
GAAGAAGGAGATGGAGCCGTACGAGGCGCGGATGGAGCGCTCGCCGTCGCTTCGCAAGTACGACATCACGATCAAGCCGTGCGGCAGGTGAATCAAGTGCTGCCGCTCGCCTTACGATTTCCAGTTCTTTGTCCAAAGCGTCCGCGTAGTAGATGCGGCTTCCGCCGTCGCCGTGAAGGTACATGTTGATGCGGGCGATTCGGGCGATGGGTGGGTCTTTGCCGAAGTCGATGCCGTAGATCGATTCGTTGCAGATTTTGTCGATCAACTCGTCCTTGTCCTTGACGCTCAGACTGCTGTTTTCGCGGACGAGGTTCCGCATATCGGTTAGGACTTCGATGAGGAACCCGCCCGTCCCGCAACAAGCGTCGATCACCTTTTCGACTTTGGTTTTGGTCGCTTGAATGTCGGCCAATTTCGTGACGAGCTTCACGACGCTTCGCGGGGTGAAGTATTGACCGAGTTCCGTGCCGCGCATGGTCGCATTCAGGAACGTCTCGAAAAGTCGCCCGTTCAAATCCTCATCGATACCGTACATGTCCCAATGCTGGAGTTTCGTCACGACCGCTTTGATCGTGTCGGGCTTCATGTCGATCTTTTCGTGCGCATCGAAGATGCGCTTCTTCTTCTTCTTCGCTATGTCTTCTTCGATTTCGTCGCGGAGCTTTTTGAAGAGAATGTCGTTGACGGGACTGGCGAGCAGCTTTTCTTTTTCGATCCAGTTGATCGAAAAAGAAACGGAGTCCTTCGGAAGGTAGGCTGGGCCGGGCTTGTCGAGCATGGCCTTCGTGGCTTCATCGCTCCGGAGTTCGCGGTCGCACCACAGTTTCACGAACATGAGCTTCGTAAACTCCATGAACGCGCCCGTCCGCCCTTGTCCTTCGGACTTCCAAATCGCCCGGTGGCATTGGGCGAAGAGCGCCTTGGCTTGCTGGGAGGTGGGCTTCTCCAGTTTGAAAGTGTGGCCATCGGCCGGCGCCGCCTGCGCCATGTTGGAAGCGGCCAGAATCGTGCGGAGCCGTTCGTAATTCGGGTTGCCTCTGCTGAAATCCGGGAAGGACAGCACGATCACCGGCGTGCCACGATCCCATTCGTACACGCGGGTTTCGACCCCGTTCGTGAGCATGAACCACTTCACCGGGTTCTCAGAGTGGAACGTCTGATTCAGCGCGAGACAGTACCCACTACACTGAGTCACCCACTTATCGAGGTCTTCGGTTGGATGCTTCGCGTCGATGACCCATCGGGGCTTGTAACCGTTCACCGGGTAAACGCCTAAAATTCAGGGACTTTATCGCTCAATTTCACATATTTGAGTCGAATTTATCTCAAATATGTATGTTCGGAACTCGAAATCGCCTGAAAAACAGCGGCAAAACCCAGTGAACGGTTACCGGGGCTTTTTGCGGTGCAACAGAACGTAGTCGGGCTTGTAGAGTCCCGACTTCGATCCGCCGAAGGAAACGGTGAGTTCCTGAATCGACTTCTTCGGCTGAATCTGAGCGTCTTTGTACCCGAGTTCCGCCAGCAAGCGGTTCACGAAGAATTGCTCGACAGACGCTTCGTTGCTGAGATTGGCGCGGGCGCAGAAAAGGTTGTCCGTCGCGGAGTCATCGAGCGTGTCGAAAATGCTCTTGCGGGCCGGTGACGCGGTTTTGCTCTTTGCCATTAGCGGGCCGCCTTGTCGTTGCTGTTGCCGTGACGTTCGACATATTCAGCCAGTGCGGCGTCGATCAACTGCGCCCGCGTCGGCTTCGGACGCATCGCTTCACAAATCTTGTCCAGCGCTTCGACCGTGGCCGGGTCAACGCGCGAGTAGATCACAATCTTTGCGTCGGTTACGGGACGCGCAGTGCGCTTCTTTGCCATGAGGGGATGTTAACGGCTACGTAAAGCGCCGTCAAGCACAGTAAATCGCGAAAATAAATGCTCGGAATTGAATAGGTTATCTTGACGCCTCTTAACGACACTTTACAATGATGTTGTGAGTCGTTAAGAACCGTAGGGGCTACCGAAATGAACCTCCGAAAAGCACGCGGACAAGCCATCGCCGAAACGCTCCCCATCAACAAGATGGACGAATCGTGGGTCGTGCCGTCGCAGACGGGGAAAGGCGTGTACGTCGTGGGGAAGGATCAGTTCGGCAACCAGAAGTGCCAGTGCCCGGACTTTGACCACACCGGGGTGAAGTGCAAGCACATCTTCGCAGTCGAGTTCAAGGTGAGTCGGGCCGTCGCGGCCGATGGAACGGTCACCGTTACGAAGTCCGTCACCGTCACCCAAAAAACGACGTACAAGCAAGATTGGCCCGCCTACAATCGGGCGCAGTCGCGGGAAAAAGATCGCATCCAAGAGCTTCTGTTCGACCTCTGCGATGGGCTACCGGAGCCGGTGTTCACGGGCCGTGGCCGTCGCCCGCACTCGGTTGGCGACTCGATTTTCTCAATGGTGTTCAAAGTCTACTGCACTGTGAGTGCCCGGCGGTTCTCTTCCGATCTTCGGGAAGCCCTTGAACGCGGCTACCTCTCCCAAGAAATGCCCGGCATGAAGGTCAACACGCTCATGGAGAACGCTGACTTCACCGCGATTTTGAAGGCTCTGATTGCCAAGAGCGCCGCCCCGCTGAAAGCAGTCGAGACGGATTTCGCGGTCGATTCGTCGGGGTTCGGCAGCAACAAGTTTGAGAAGTGGTTCGACCAGAAGTACGGGGTGACGCGCAGCAAGTGCGTTTGGGTCAAGGCCCATATCGCGTGCGGGGTGAAGACGGACATCGTCACCGCGATTCGGATTCTGGACAAGGACGCGGCCGACTCCCCACAATTCGCCCCGCTTGTGACTGAGACGGCCCGCACGTTCACCATTGGCGAAGTCTCAGCCGACAAAGCCTATACCAGTCTGGAGAACTTTGAAACCGTCGCCGGGTTCGGCGGCACCGCGTTCATGGCGTTCAAGCAGAACGCGACGGGTGCGAAGGGCGGACTCTTCCAGAAGATGTTCCACTACTTCCAGTTCAAGCAGGAAGAGTACATGAACCACTACCACAAGCGGAGCAACGTCGAATCGACGTTCTCGATGATGAAGCGGAAGTTCGGGGACGCGGTGCGGAGCAAGTCGGACACGGCGATGGTGAACGAAGTGCTGTGCAAGGTGCTGGCCCACAACCTCTGCGTTCTGAATCAGGAAGAGTGCGAACTCGGCATCGAAGCGATGTTCAGCAAGGCGAGGCCGGAAGTGCTGGCACTGGCGGTCTGAAACGATAGACGACAGCCTGAAACGTTAGACGACCTTTTGGGCTATTTACGTATCAAAGCCGGGTGTGTCCAATCGACATTCTCACGTCTTGAACAGCGGCACCGGAACCAAGAACGCGTGCTGTTCGTAGAGGCTCCAGACGCCGTTCCAACTCGTGAACTGCGTGAAGAAGACGACGATCACATACGCCGTCGCGGCGGGCCAGAAGGTCATGCGGCCGGTCCAGCGGAAGAAGAAGTGCCGCGGTTCGGTGCGGCGATTCGCACGCGCCAGCGCCCAGCCGGTGAGCACCTTCGACGGGAAGATGAACGAGACGAACAGCAGGCTCGGCAGCCACGCCGCTTCGCTCGGCACCGCTTCGATCTTCAGCAGGTAGAGCGGCACCGCGAAGAGCAATGCGACGACGAAGGCGAAGGCGTGCAACCAAGGCGACTTCCGGTAGGTGCGGCGGACTTCGAGCCAGTTGAACCCTTCCGCGAAGCGGTTCCGCTCGGCCATCCGCATCTGGAGGAACGGGACGCAAGGCAGGATCACGATCAACGTCCCGCCGCCGATGAAGCCGATCACTTTCATCACCGGGTTGTCGATCCGGCCGAGGGCGATCATCGTCACGGGCAGCGCGATCCAAATGGCCCCGACCGCAAAGCCGCGCAAGCCGAGCCAGAAGTAGTACGGGAGCCGCAGCCCGATCACCGTGTCCCAGACCGCATCGCGGGCCTTGGCGTAGTAGCCGCCGCGGATGACCCGCAACAGCAGCCAGACGATGTTGAGCGGGGAAATGAAATGCCGGAGTTTGCCGCCGAGCGCGATGGCCGTGCCCAAGTGCAGGCCGGTGGCGGCGATCAAGGCGAGCAGCCCGAACCACCAGAGCTGGGTCTGGGCGCCGCCGGGATCGATGATCGACGCGGTGTAGGTGTAATCGGCCAGCAAGCGCACGGGCAGCAGGAAGAGCCAACAGGCGAGGGCGATCCCCCCGAGCCGGGCGGCGATGCGGATGCCGATGAACGCTTCGCCGAATCGGCCGGTGCGGGCCAGCCTTCCCCCCGCTTCCAACAAGTACCCCAGCGTGAGGAACTGCACGATCGGGATCGCGGCCAGCACCGCGAGGCCGACCATGAGCGCGGCGAATCCGAAGCACCATTCCACGAATCGCGCAAAGCCGCGCCCCAGTTCGACGAACTGCTGAATAGGGTCGTCGCCGAGACGGGCGGTCCGTTCGATGCGCCGAACCGGTTCTAAAGTCGGGAACGTGTCGCGGGGCAGCACCGTGGGAATCGTTTGAGCCATCGGAATAATGGCGTCGTCGGGCAGGAATTCGACCGGTGGCTCGGCGGTGTGATGGTTCATGGAGAACGATACCCCATCGCTCCGGGTCGGTTTCGGATCGGAATTCGGAACATTGAAACTGGCCGCGGCGCCGTGCGGTAAGCTATACACACCCTACCACAACGGGCCGCCTCCATGCTCTGGGCGAAGAATCTCCTGTTCGTTGGCGTCGTGCTCGGCGGGGCGGTCGCGCTCGGCGTGAACCTCATGCCCCCACCGGGACCGCAAGCGGCGGCGCGCCACGACGCGCATGTCTACCGGGAACCGGGCTTCCGCCAAACCGTCGACCGGGTCGATGCGGCCTTCCAACAGCAGTGGACCGACGACGGGCTGAAGGTCGCGGAGCCGGCCAACGATCTCCAAGTGGCCCGCCGGTTGAGCCTCGGGTTGATGGGCACCGTCCCCTCGCTCGAAGAGATTCGCCAGTTCGAGAGCCTCCCGCCCGAGGAGCGATTGCCCTGGTGGATCGAGCACATCCTGCAAGACCAACGCTACCACGATTATTTCGCCGAGCGACTCGCCCGCTCCTACGTCGGCACCGAAGACGGCCCGTTCCTGCTCTACCGCCGCCGGCGCTTCACGACGTGGCTCGCCAATGAGGTCGCCCAGAACCGCCCCTACGACGGCACCGTCCGCGAACTCATCGCCGGCCGCGGGATCTGGACCGACAACCCCGCCACCAACTTCATCAGCGTGACCTCGCAGCCCGAGATGGGGAACCAGCCCGACCCCGTGCGCTTGGCCGGCCGGGTGACGCGTGCGTTCCTCGGCCTGCGCATCGACTGCGCCCAGTGCCACAACCACCCGTTCGCCTCGTGGAAGCAGGACGATTTCGAATCGCTCGCGGCGTTCTTCGGCCAAACGCACCTCGGCTTCGCGGGCATCCAGGACGGCCCCGGGGAATACCAAGTCGACGACAAAAAACGGGACGTGATGCGCACCGTGCCGCCGAAGGTTCCGTTCTCCGAAGAGCTGATGCCCAAAGAGGGAACCCGCCGCGAGCAGTTGGCCAAGTGGGTGACGCACCCAAAGAACCCGTACTTCGCGCGCGCCACGGTCAACCGCGTCTGGGCCTTCCTGATGGGTCAACCGCTGCAGACGCCCATCGACAACCTCGAACCCGAAGGGGCCACCGGCGGCGGCGCCCTCCACCCGGCCATCGGAATCCTCGCCGCCGACTTCGTCGCCGGCGGCTACGACCTGCGCCGGTTGATCCGGGTCATCGCTTCCACGCGCGTCTTCCGCCTCGACAGCGCCAGCGAACTCGAAGTGACCGAAGCGGAAGAAAAAGCCTGGGCCCTCTTCCCGCTCACGCGATTGCGGCCGGAGCAAGTCGCCGGCGGATTGCTCCAAGCGGCGTCGGTTCGCACCATCGACGCCGATACGCACATCGCTTGGCGAGCGTTGCGGGCGACCCAGTTGAACGACTTCGTGAAGCGCTACGGCGACAGCGGCGAGGACGAATTCGACGGCCGCGGCGGAACGATCCCCCAACGATTGCTCCTGATGAACGGCGAGTTGATCCGCGAGAGGATCAAGGAGTCGCCCTTCAACGCCACCACGCGCATCGGCCTGCAAGCGCCGGGCGAAGCCAAGACGGTCGAAGCCGCGTACCTCACCGTGCTCTCGCGCCGGCCGACGGATGCCGAGCGCGACCACTTCGAGAAGTTTCTCGCCGACAAACAATTGCCGAAATCGCAACGGATGGAAGACCTCTTCTGGTCCTTGCTCAACTCCACGGAGTTCTCATGGAACCATTGAACCGCCGGGGCTTCGTGGCCACGGCCACGCTCGCCGGGGCCACTTGGCTGACACCCCTCGGCCACATGCTCGCCCGCGCCGCCGAGAAGAAAGCGGACCGCAAAGCCACCGCGCAATCGGTCATCATCCTTTGGATGCAAGGGGGGCCGAGCCAACTCGAAACCTTCGACCCGCACCCCGGCACGAACATCGCCGGCGGCTCGAAAGCCATCGACACCAAGCTGAAGGGCGTGCAGCTCGGCGAAGGCTTCGGCCGCCTCGCGGAGCAGATGGAGTACATCAGCCTGGTCCGCTCGGTGATGAGCAAAGAAGGGGACCACGAGCGCGGCACGACCACCATCAAAACCGGCTACCGCCCCGACCCGACGGTGGTCTACCCGTCCATCGGGGCGATCGCGGCGCACGAACTCCCCGCCGCGGGGTGCGACATCCCCCGGCACGTCAGCATCCTCTCGTCGCAGTGGCCCGCCCGCGGCGGATTCCTCGGCGATCAATTCGACGCCTTCCGCACCGACGACCCCGCCGGCCCGGTGCCCGATACGCAGTCGTTCCTGCCGACGGTGCGCGACACCGATCGCTTGCAGCACCTGGATGTGGTCGAATCGGCGTTCGCCAAGGGGCGTACCCGCCGGGTGCAAGCGACCCTGCACCAATCGACCGTGGCCGATGCCCGCAAGATGATGAGTTCCGAACAATTGAAGGCCTTCGACGTGTCGAAGGAACCGCTCGCCGTGAGGAAGATGTACGGCGACACCGCCTTCGGCCGCGGTTGCCTCGCGGCCCGCCGACTCGTGGAAGTCGGCGTCCGCTGCATCGAAGTGACCCTCGCCGGTTGGGATACGCACGCCAACAACCACGCCTTCCACGCGACCCAATTGAAGACACTCGACCCCGCCTTCGCCGCGCTCATCCAAGACCTGCGCGACCGGAAGTTGCTCGACAAGACGATGGTGCTTTGCGCCGGCGAGTTCGGGCGCACGCCGCGCCTCAACCCCATCGGCGGACGCGATCACTGGCCGGGCGGCTTCAGCATCGCCCTCGCCGGCGGCGGCATCCGCGGCGGCCAAGTCATCGGCGAAACCGACCCCGAAGGCAAAGCCGACCCGAAGGATCCCGTTCAAATCGGCGACATCCACGCGACGAT
>JANOSQ010000542.1:0-7570 GCA_031415915.1 Fimbriiglobus sp.
TTCCACATCGACAACCGCCCCCACCGCGACCGGGCCACCTTGCCGGTGCCTTGCCACGTCTCGGGCGAGCACGTCAGCTTCGCGCTCGAAGCCTACGGGCCGAGAGTGTGATGGGTGCGTCGCTCGTCAAGCGCATTACGAGCCGGACGCGGCAGCGACGGACCAAGCCCATTTCGGGCAGCTGCATTCCTCGCCGTGCTGTCCGTCGCTCACGCGTCCGGCTCGTAGGCACCCCCGATTTCCGATTCGTCAACCGGCTTGTGTGTTGTAACCGCGGCAGAAGTAGACCCCGGCCGGGGGCATGTTCAGCGGGACGAACTTGAACTTCACTTCGTCGAAGTAGCGCTTGTAGAGCTTCCAGTAGATGTAGGGCATGTTCGTGAGCTGGCGGAAGGTGCCGTCCGGCGTCAGCGCCTTCGCAGAGCTGGCGAGGATCGCATCCCGCAGCGGTGCGGGGAAACTCGGCAACGGCAAGCCGGAAACGACGTGATCCACGGCCGGGATGCCGCGGGCGGCGAGGAGTTGTTCGAGCTTGGCCGCGTCCCCTTCGACGATGTCGGCGTTCGGGAATTTCTGGCGGAGGCGCACGCAGAAGTCCGGGTCGAGTTCGACGACAATGACTTTGGTGTGCGGCTTGGCCCGGGCGAGCAATTGGGCGGTTACGGGGCCGGTGCCGGCGCCGAGTTCGACGATGCACTTGGCTTTGTCGTAGTCGATCCCCGAGATGATCTTGCGTGCGAGGAAGCGCTGGCTCGGCGAGAAGGAGGCGATGCTCGTGCCGTGGCGCACAAACTTCTTGGTCATCAACCACCAATCCGGGGAGGTGCGGCTGAGGGTGGGGCGACCGGCGGAGGGTTTCAAACTCATTTGGCGGCTCGGCTCGGTTTGGCGAGAAGAAGCTGGCTCCAACGCACGTTGGCCGTCGGCTTGGGGGAAGTCAAAAAGTGCATCACCAGCCGGTTGACCAGCCAGTGGCGTTCGATCTGCGGGGCGTGGCCGCACTTGGGGATTTCCAAGAAGTGCCCGTTCGGCAATTCCCGTGCCGCTTCCGCGGCGGTCTTGGGGTCGCAGACTTTGTCGTACTCGCCGGTCACGAAGAGGGTCGGGGCCTTCACCAGCTTGAGCTTCTCGCGGACGGTGTGATCCAAGGTGCCGCGCACGGTGCGCAGTAAGCCGGTCTTCCACTTCCGGTTCACGATCTTGGCCTTGTAATAGCGCACGATGTCGCGGTCGACGAAGCGGGGCTGGTGGAACACACTCTTCACCATGCCGTGCATATCCCCGCGCACCACGCCCTCGATGATCGGCAATTGCTCTTGGTCGCCCATCCCGGATGGGCAGAGCAACACGATGCGGCTGACCAATTCGGGGTACTTCACCGCGAGTTCCACCGCGATCTTGCCACCGAGGCTGCTGGCGACGAGGTGGTAGGGCCCGTTCTGAACGAACTGCGTCAGGAACGTCCGGTATTGCTCGACGAGGTAATCGACGTCGACGGGTTCTTTCTTGGCGATGCGCTCGTGGAGGGCGTCGCCGTCGTAGACGATGATCTGCGGGGAATAGACGTCGAAGTAGCGGGCCCAGAAGCGGCGGTTGCGGAACCACGACTCGTGCTGCTCCGCGAGGCCGTTCATCAAGATGAGCGGTTGGCGCCGGCCGTACGCCCGCGGGCGCAGGCGTTCGATCAAACCGTTCCAAGGTGGCATAAGCACGCAAGCTCCGCCGGCCGGAGGGCAAGTGGTACCATCTTAGGGCGCATTTGGCGAGCGAGTAGATTTCGTCCGGTTCGGCCTCGGTCCATTCGGCACCGCGCGGAGGCGGGGATTCGGCGAAAGCCGGGGAGTTGATCGGCAGCGGATCCGCGTCGAAGTCGATCGAGGAGAACGGTGGGCCGTGAGGACGGCGATTCGCGCGAACCCCACCGCCGCGCCGGGCGTATTCCCCGTGTCGGCTCAATTTTTCCGCGGGTGGCTCGGGGTCAATGCGATGGTTGTTCCGAACGTCGTCGAAACGCGCAACCTCACCAAAATCTACCGCGACTTCTGGGGTCGCAAGAAGAAGACCGCCCTCAACGCCCTCGACCTCACCATTCAAAAGGGCGAAATCTTCGGCCTGCTCGGGCCCAACGGCTCCGGCAAAACCACCACCATCAAACTGCTCCTCGGTCTCCTCTTCGCCTCCAGCGGCGAGGGGTACGTCTTCGGCGAACCAGCCGCGAAGGTCGAGAAGAACGAACGCATCGGCTATCTGCCGGAAGAATCGTACCTCTACCGGTTCTTGAACGCCGAAGAGACCCTCGACTTCTACGGGCGTCTCTTCGACATCCCGGCCGACGTGCGCCGGAAGCGGGCCGCCGAACTCATCGACGTCGTCGGCCTCAGCGCCGACAAGAAGCGAATTCTCCGCGAATATTCCAAAGGGATGCGCCAGCGCATCGGCTTGGCCCAAGCCCTCATCAACGATCCCGACCTGATCATTCTCGACGAACCGACCTCGGGCCTCGACCCCCTCGGCACCCGCTGGATGAAGGACTTGATCCTCGACCTGAAGAAGAAGGGCAAGACCGTCCTGATGTGTTCGCACCGCCTCGACGACGTGCAGGACGTCTGCGACCGAATCGCGATCTTGTACAACGGGGACCTGCAAGAGCAGGGGGCCGTGAGCAAGCTCGTCGAAGACGCCAAGCGCGTGCAGGTGCAGGCCAGCGGCGTGCAAGTGTCCACGGAGTTGGAACGCGACTTGAAAGCCGTCATCGAGAAGCACGGCGGCAAACTCGAAGCCATCGGCCACCCGACTACGACGCTCGAAGATTTGTTCCTGCGGATCATCGAAGAATCGAAGGCCCGCCCCGGCCGCCGCTACCTGCCGCCGGAAGCGGGGAAGTAGAAACGGGATCGTCCGAGCCGGAAGCGTGAGTAAGCGACGCTTGATCCATATCGAGAGCAACAATTGATACACGGGTTCAAACTCCAACGTCGCTTACGCGTCCGGCTCTGACGAGCCAACCTCGCACAGCGCCGTCAACTCCCCATCCGTCACACCGCGCAAACCGATGGTTCGGTCGCCCCCGTGGCAGTCGCTGCCGCCGGTGATTCCCCAACTGAGTTCCTTGGCCCATGCCCGGAGTTCGAGCGCCCGGCCCACCGACGCGGAGGGGAAGTCCACTTCTAATGCCCGCAAGCCCAAACTGTCGAAACGTCGGAGCGTTTCGTAGTCGAACTCAACGGATGGATGCGCCAGCGACGCGATCCCCCCGGCCTCATGAATCAGGCGGATGCCCTCCTCGGCGGGTAGCAACGCCTTCGGGGGAACCGAGGCACTCGCCGGATTTAGGAATCGACTGAACGCATCGAACCGGCTGCGGGCGAATCCTGAATCGACGAGCAACCCCGCGAGATGCCGGCGTCCGGGGCAAGCCGTCCCCGCGAGAACGGCGCGGATCCGACCTTCGTCGAGCGTCGTCCCGGCGCTGTGGAAGTGGTCGATGAACGCGCGAAAGCGGAGGAAGCGACTTTCGGCAATTCGCGCCAGTGCCTCCTTCAACGGCGGATTCTCGGGATTGACGAACAGCCCGAGGATGTGGACTTCGCGCCCTTCGAACTCCGCCGAAACTTCGACCCCGGCGATGATCTCCGGCCGGCGCGACTCGGCAAATTGATGGGCCGATTCCCGCGCGGTAGCCAGTCCGCCGAACGTATCGTGGTCGGTCAGTGCGATCGCCCGGAGGCCGGCTGCGGCTGCGAGGGCGACGACGTGCGACGGCGTGTAGTCGCCATCGCTGGCCGTGCTGTGCAGGTGTAAGTCGGCGACGACCGTGCGGCTTGTCCGGGTGATCTGCTGGCAGAATTGGGTGAAAGGGTCGCCGCGCGGCATCAGGCTTCAACCTTCGCCGGCTCGGTCGGTCGGCCCTTGGCAATCTTGTCGAGGATGCCGTTCACGAAGGCCGGGGAATCCTTCGACCCGTAGCGGCGGGCGAGTTCGATGGCTTCGTTGAGCACGACTGGGATCGGTTCGAGCTTCGCCGCGTGCAGGAGTTCGAACACCCCGAGCCGGAGGACGTTGCGGTCGGCCGGGAGCATGCGCGTGAGGCGCCAGTTCTGCGCCGTCGCGGTGAGCAACTCGTCGATGGCCGACTTCCGGAGCAGAACGCCGTCGAACAACCCCAAGCAGAACGCCACCGTCTCGGCATCCCGCTGGGTGCGCTGCTGGACGAACTGCAGCAGGGCCTTCCGGGGCATCGGCGTTTTGTTCTGATCGTGCTGGAAGAGCAGTTGCAGGGCCACTTCGCGGGCGCGAAAGCGTCGAAACATGCGGGCCGATCCTCGGGGCGAATACGATAGCTCAGTTATCGTATCGGACGGTGCGCCGTTCACGACCCCCACCTTGCGAGTTCCGCCATGCCGCGTTTCCGAGTGGTCATCACCGACATGATCGACGACGACATGGCCCCCGAGCGCGGCGTCTTCGGCGAACACGCCGACATCGTGGCGCTGAACGCCAAAGCCGAGGACGAACTCTTCGGACAAATCGAGGACGCCGATGGCTTGCTCGTCTACACGATCCCGTTCTCGGCGGCGTGCATCGAACGGTTGAAACACTGCAAGGCGATCGTCCGCTGCGGGGTCGGCTTCGACAACATCGACCGCGCCTTCGCCCGCACCCGCGGCATCCCCGTCGCCAACGTGCCGGATTACGGCACCGAAGAGATCGCCGAAACCGCCATCGGGATGATGCTGGCTCTGTGCCGCGGTTTGCACGTCTCGAATTCCCGGTTGCAGCGGGGCGTCGGACGGTGGCACTACCGCGAAGCGGGTCGCGTCCACCGTTTGCGCGGTCGCGTTTTCGGCATGATCGGCCTGGGGCGCATCGGCATGGCGACGGCGATCCGGGCGAAATCGTTCGGCATGGACGTGGTCTTTTACGATCCCTACGTGGCCGACGGCTTGAACAAAGCCCTCGGCATCCGCCGCGTCGAGTCCCTTCCGGAACTGCTCCGCCAGAGCCACGTGGTGAGCGTCCACACGCCGTTGACCCCGGAGACCAAGCACATCGTCGATGCGGCGGCCATCGCGATGATGCCGAAGGGATCGTACCTCATCAACACGGCCCGCGGGGCCTGCGTCGATACGTCCGCCATCGCCGAGGCGATTGCTTCGGGCCAACTTTCCGGCGCGGCGATCGACGTCTTCCCCGAAGAACCGCCCGCCGACAATCACCCGTTGCTGGTGGCGTGGCGGGATTCCAATCACCCGGCGTTCGACCGCGTGATCCTGAATCCGCACGGCGCGTTCTATTCCGAAGAGGGATTGCTCGACATGCGGGTGAAAGGGGCGCAGACGTTGTTGCGGGCGCTGTTGGGCGAGCCGTATCGGAACGTGGTGAATTAGAGCCGTTGAGACCCTCGCTGGCGCGTCGGGCTAACAGGTCAACGCCGTCCGCTGCTGCCGGGTGATCTCCGCGATCCCGGCCGCGGCGCAATCGACGAGCGCATCGAGTTGGCTGCGGCTAAAGGTCGCTTCCTCCCCGGTGCCCTGGACTTCGATGAACTGACCGGCGCCGGTCATCACGACGTTGAAGTCAACGTCCGCATCGCGATCCTCGACGTACTCCAAGTCCAAGCGGATTTCCCCCTCGACGAGACCAACGCTGACCGCGGCCACGCTATCGGTGAGGATCTCCGAAACGGGGAACGGGAGCTTGTCGGCGACCGATTGCAACGCATCGACGAGCGCGACGTAGGCCCCGTTGATGCTCGCGGTGCGGGTGCCGCCGTCGGCGTCGATCACGTCGCAGTCGATCCAGAGCGTACGCTCGCCGAGCTTCGACAAATCGACGATGGATCGCAGACTCCGCCCGATGAGCCGCTGGATTTCCACGCTGCGGCCGTCCACTTTCCCGGCTTTGTCGCGGGCTTTGCGGGTGTTCGTCGATCCCGGCAGCATTCCGTATTCGGCCGTGAGCCAACCCCGGCCCTTGCCGACGAGGAAGTCGGGCACCTTCGGCTCCACGCAGCAGGTACACAGCACGACGGTGTTGCCCATGCTCACGAGCACGCTGCCCGGGGCTTGCCGGGTGAACTTCCGTTGGAAGCTCAGGGGTCGGAGTTGATCGACGGCACGGGCGTTCGGTCGGGGCATTGGATAGCCTGTCTGGAATCCGGGGGAAACGTCCAAGTTTATCGACAAATTCGCGACAGGCTACATCTGTCGGGAGTTGAAAGCGTTGGGCCGCATGCAGGAGATTCCCGCGGAGCGGCTCGTCGAGCCTGACGATTCTTCTTTTTCGCCGCAAGACATCGTCTTTGGAGCCGAGCGCGGACTTGGCCCGAAACCGCCCCGACCATTTCGCGAGTGTCGGAATTTGCGCATCCGGGGTTTTTTTCGGTCACAATTCTGTTGACATCTCCCCATGGAAGGTGGAAATTGCCTGTGCAACGCGAGCCGCAACTCGACAAAACCGCGACTGGACTTCTCGGACTCTATTCCGGGATAGACAGAACGAGCAGTCGAGATGGGCAGAACGAATTCTGTCCGATTACAGTTAGGCAGGAATGACGGGTGGCTGGCCGGGAAAAGGCTTGCGGGGGGTTGACGGCGGGGTTATGCTCGCGGGAGCAAGCGAGTGCTGCACTCGAATTTGCGGGGCGGCATAACCTGCTTCCCGCACCCCCGGAAGGGGTTTTGCCGGGTCGTCATTCTGCCTAACCGCGAGTTGAGGCCGAATGACGCCGTGGTAGGCTATTGGTGGTTCGTCGTCATTCTGCCTAACTCTTCGCCGTTGCAGCAGAATCGGTGTCACTGGGAAATAGACGGAATCGAAAGAGGTCAGGACACTCCGGACCCGATTCCGCTGAACGCCTCATTCGGTCCACAAGGGGTAAGCCAAGGGAGGGTAAAAGTTGAAAGGTCAACTCGAAGGCAGAGTAGCGATCATCACCGGAGGAGCGAGTGGCATCGGCAAAGCCACTGCTCAGCTCTTCGTGGCCAGCGGTGCCCGCGTCATCATCGCCGACCTGCAGGAGTCCGCCGGCGCGACCCTCGTGGATCAATTGGGTTCCCAGGCCCGATTCCTGCAAGGCGATGTCAGTCGGGAAGTCGATGTCCGCGAACTCATCGCCTATTCCGAGTCCGAATTCGGGCGATTGGACTGCTTGTTCAACAACGCCGGCGTTCCGAACCCCGCGGCACCCATCGAATCTGTCACGGCCGACGAGTTCGACCGCGTCGTCAGCATCTTGCTGCGCGGGGTCTTCCTCGGGATCAAGTACGCCGCACCGATCATGAAGCGGCAGCGGTCAGGGAGCATCCTCAGCACGGCCAGCGTCGCGGGGCTGCAAGCAGGCTTCGCCGGACACGCATACAGTGCCGCCAAAGCGGCGGTCATCCACCTGACCCGATCCGCCGCCATGGAATTGGGCGAGCACGGAATCCGGGTGAACTGCATTTGTCCGGGGGGGATCGCGACACCAATTTTCAGCAAGTCCTTGGGGCTACCCGACGCAATAGCCGCCGGGGCCCTTGATGCGCTTACCTCGGTATTGGCGACGAGCCAGCCGATCCCTCGGGCTGGG
>JANOSQ010000543.1:0-2865 GCA_031415915.1 Fimbriiglobus sp.
GGGGGGGGCGGGTTTTTTTTTTTTTGTGCCCCCCCCCCCCGGTTTTGGGGGGGGGGGGGCGGGGGTTGTGGGGCTTTACTGTGACTCTACTCATGCAAGTCAAATAGATGGTGTCTTTGACGGCTTCGAGATCTTCGTAGACATCGTGGTTCCAAAATCGCAGTACCATCAATCCCCACGATTCCAGTCGCGTTTGACGAGTCTGATCGACGACTTCTCGACCGACGTGAGACTCTCCGTCCAGTTCAACAACTAATCGACACGAGTGGCAGTAGAAGTCCGCGATGTAATGGCCGAGTGGACGTTGACGGCGAAATTTGAGCCCGGCGAATCGACGACTTCGCAATTCCCGCCAGAGAATCACTTCGGACGGAGTCATTTCTCGGCGAAGTTCTGTGGCCCGGTCGATGTGCAGTTTTTCGGTCACATGCTTCTCCAATTCCTCGATCCCTACTCCCGTCTTTGCTGGAGAGGTTGGGGGTGGGGTCACTGTTTCCAATACACCCCCGGCCCCTCTCCCGCAAAGCCGAGAGAGGGGGGACGTTCAAAGCGTAAGTTGCCGCGTTGCGGAGGAGCCGGGATTCTAGCCGGTCGTCGGGAATGCATGCAAGGATTCTCGCGGCATCCATTCTCCGCGCGCCCTTCCCGATTCGGCGCCACCCGCTATACTCTTAGTTCGCACGAATCGGCCCGTCCGGTTCGCTGCCGCTTTCGATTCGTCGAAAGCCGTGTCGGAATCGGGGCGCCAAGTGAAGCGGTTCGCCCGCCTTCCCCCTTGCATTCCACAACCGCGTTGAAGGAGGCCGCCATGGCCCATCGGAACAAGACCAATAAGAGCGTGAAGAAGCGGATGCGCGTCACGGGCACCGGGAAGTTGAAGTATTCCAAGTGCGGCAAGCGCCACTTGAATGCCCACTTCACCGCCAAGCGCCGGCGCCAACTCCGGAACGCCGGCGTCATCACCAGCGTCATCGTGCAGAAATACCTCATCGCGATGAACGAGCAGTAATCCCGCCCCGCCCGGCAACTCCCCCTTCACACCCACCGATTCAACACGGGATATACGACCATGGTTCGCGCAGGCAGTGGCAAAACCACCATGCAACGGCGGAAGCGGATCCGCAAGCTCACCAAGGGCTTCCGCCTCAGCCGCCACAATTTGTACCGCCAATCGCTGACGACGCTGCTCCGGGCGCGGGCCTTCGCGTTCCGCGACCGCCGCGTCAAGAAGCGGATGTTCCGCAAGCTCTGGATCATCCGCATCAACGCGGCCTGCCGCGCCCGCGGCCTCCGCTACAGCGAGTTCATCGCCGGCTTGCAGCGGGCGTTCATCGCCCTCGACCGCAAGTCGCTCTCGGAGATCGCCATCCACGATCCGACCACCTTCGACAAGATCGTCGAACTGGCGAAGGCGAACCTGCCGCCGGCCTTGGCGAAGCAGCACGCGGACAAGGCGAAAGCGAAGTAGCAACGAATGCCGGCCTCATGAGAGGCCGGCTTTTTTCTTGGGTCACGCCCCGCGTGACGCCACCGCAAGAATACCCGTCGCTCAATTCCTCACGCCGTCTCGCGGAGCGTGACCTACGGACTTCTCACCTCAACAATCGCACGGCCTTCACCGCATATTGCACCGCGCTGCCGACGGTGGCGAGGAGCATCGCCCCGAGCAGGATCCAGTAGATCCACTCCAAAGCCGGGTGCGCCGGTTCCAGCCATGCGTACTGCCGCAGGGTTTGCAGGATCAGCGCTGCGAACAGGACGGCGCATTGCAGCACCGTCTTCAACTTCCCGAACCAATCGGCGCCGAACTTCTTACCGGTCGCTTCGACGATCCCGCGCAGGCCGGTGATGAGCAACTCCCGACCGACGACGACCGTCACGATCCACGGTTCGATGCCCAGACCGGGCATGGGAATCAGGAAGATGAAGGCCCCGCCGATGAGCACCTTGTCAGTGAGCGGGTCGAGGTTGCGGCCGAGGGCGGTGCCGCAGTTGAATCGCCGCGCCCACCAGCCATCGAGCCAGTCGGTGAGTGCGGCGACGGCGAAGATCACCAACCCGGAGAGCCAGAATTCGTGGGCGATGCAGACGAACAGCGCGGCGCCCAGCGGCAGCCGACTGAGGGAGAGGAGATTGGGGACGTTGTACATTTCGGAGATTGAACCACAGTGGAGAGAAGCCGCACAGACAAGATGTTGAGCCACGAAGGAAGATAAGAGGATAAGGGAATCAGGCCAGCCTGTTGATCGTTTCTCGTTCTTCTCTTCCTTTTCTTTCTTCGTGGTTCAATCTCTTCTTCTTTGTCTGTGACTCTGTGGTGAACCCGTCTTCCCCCGCTCACTTCGTCCCGATGGCCCAGAGGTGGTTCCAGCCGCGTAGGTAGATGCGGCCGCCGCTGATGGCGGGGGAGCCGGTGAACGTGTCCGGCAGTTTGCTCTTCACCAATTCACCCGCTTCGGTGCCCGGTTTGATGACGACCATGTTCCCCTCGCGGCCGACGAGCAGAATCTTGCCGTCGAAGTAGGCCGGGTTGGCCCGGTGTCGCTCGTTGGTCGCGCGGATGTTGTACAGCTCCTGGCCCGTCTTCGCGTCCACGGCTTGCAATTGCCCGCTGGCCCCCATCAGGTAGACGACGCCGTCCACGAGCAGCGGCGAGGGGACGTCGGGCGTACTCTTGAAGCGCCACTTCTCGGCGGCCGAACCCGGGGCGATCTCCCCCTTCGCGGTGTTCGGGTCGATGGCGACGGTCGGGTAAATCTTGCACGACGGCACGACGATCAGATCCGGCGTCACCAGCGGCGACGACACGGCCCGCCAGTGCATCTCGTACTTCTTCTTCGGGTTCAACTCGGTGACGCGCCAGAT
>JANOSQ010000544.1:0-1923 GCA_031415915.1 Fimbriiglobus sp.
CTCCCGGGCCCGCGCGGTCAGCGGCTTCTCGTCCTCGTCCGCCTCCGCTTCCTTCTCGTCTTCCTTCACCTTCTCGCGTCGCGTCGGCTTCGACAGCTTCGCGATCATCTTCGCGTCGGCATGATCGAGATCTTCGTGGGAATGACCGGCGTTAGCGTGCTCGCCATGATCGTGCGAATGGGAATCGTGGGCGAAGCTCGAATGGATGTGGGGACGGAGATCGTGCCCGGCCGACTGTTCGTCACTGTGCGAATGCCTGAGACCCATCGATGGGATCAGCAGCAAAAGGACCAGACAGATATTAGTAAAGCGCCGGAGCATGTTACCACTTAATGTAACGAAACGAGCGGGGGTTGCCAAGTTTATCATTTCGCGCTCGGCACGCGGACCGCAGCCGCTGGGCGTGATCACGACAGCGACAAACCTTTCGGTTGGGCGGCCCCCGTCGAAAGTCGGCGGATTGCTCGGGAGACCCTGCTTTGAAAGCTATCTCCGCGTACGGGAGGTGAGGTGACTGGGGATGCGCACCATCCCCAGCCTCGAATTGTCAACTCACTTCTTCTCTTCGACTTTGACGTGGAAGCCGGCCTTGTTCAGTGCCTTGACCAACTCGGCCGCGTCGAACTCACCGGTCACCTCGGCGGTGCTGACTTTCGCTTTGGCGTTGACTCCGGCCACACCCTTTACATCCTTGATCGCTGCCCGGAACGACTTCACGCAACCGCCGCAGGAATTGTGAAACCCGTTCACCGTCAAGATCTTGACGGTGCCGGACTTGACGCCGCTGTCGTCCTTAAAGGCGTACCCTTTATCCTTCCCCGGATCGCCGTGGAAGCCCGCCTCAGCAAGGGCGTCGAGTGCTTTCTGGGCCGCCTTGGCACCCGTCGCGGTAAAAGAGGCTGCGGTGGTCTTCTTGTCTGTCGAGACGCCTGTCACGCCCTCGACCTTGCCCAGTACCGCAGCCACTTCTTCGGCGCACCCGTCGCAGCACATATGCACGTTCTTCAGTTCGACCTTAGTCTCGGCAGCGGTCGATACCCCCGCCGTCACCAGGGCGGTCGCCGCGACCGCACCCACCAGCATCAGAATTCGGGTCATGCCATTCTCCTAGGGCGGCGTCCAAACGCCGCCCGATTCGCCCGCCAGGGTCCGGTTGTCACAGCAACCGGTGTCACCCCGGCAAGAGTCGTTATTCCTACGGGCATTCGCGCCGTAGGTAAAGTTCTCGAGGCCGCTCGCAACGGGCACGTGCAACTCGGTTAGTAGCGGGCCAGCATCAACACCAACATCGCCGCCGCCATGCCGATCATGAGCAGGTCTTCGATCAAGGTCACCGCGCTCATCGGCAGATTGAACACCGCCCCCAGGCAGACGCAGCGGATCTTCCTACGGGCGAGCAACGATTGCGCGACGCCCACGGTGCTGATCCCCATCACCACCAAGGTGGCGAGGTTGGTCGCCCAAGGCAGGAAGTCGGCTAGGTAAGCGGCCCCCAAGCCCAATTCGAGAAAGGGGCAAACATACCCATAGCCGAGCCACCGGCGGGCTACGATGTCGTAGCTCGAATACGACTTGGCGAAGTTGGACACGTCGAGCAGCTTGAAGAAACTGAACACCAAGAAGAACCCGGCCATGAAGTGCCGCATGGCCCGCATTGGATCGATTTGCCCTGCGGCGACCTCGGCGAGTCCGACCGCCCCGAGCAAGTACATCAGGATGAGCACCAAGGGGTAGTAACTGGTCTTGGGCTGGACGCTGTCGGGAACGGGCGTTGGCGAGATGGGGTGGAGTTCCCCACGAAAAACGGACAGTGAGTTAAGGGTTATTGGGGTTGTGACGCTTCGAAATCGACCGGCGAGAGGTAGCCCAGTTTCGAGTGCCTGCGGACCCGGTTGTACCAGGTCTCGATGTAATCGAAGATGC
>JANOSQ010000545.1:0-4838 GCA_031415915.1 Fimbriiglobus sp.
GTTGAAACGCTCATATCGATTACCCCGGCCATACTTGGCACAAGGGCATTCTACAATGAAGAAGGGGTCCGCGACGAACCAACGTCTCGCTTCGACCAGTCCACGCCAGCGGGAAAAAACTTCCCGCGCGGCGCAGACAGTTGTGGCCCACCTCGCTATAGTGCCAGAACCACCTTCCCGCTCCGGCGGATCGTTGGCACGCTTTGGTCGCTTGTCAGTCCTTGGGTTCGCCCGCGGCGACGGAGGCCACCTCGCCCGCCGGGCTAGCCCGGTGGCGTTTGTTTTTTGATAGGCGGATCGAATCATGAAAGTCCGGGCCAGCATCAAGCGCATGTGCGACAAGTGCAAAATGATCAAGCGCAAGGGCGTCGTGCGCGTCATCTGCGAAGACCCTCGCCACAAACAACGCCAAGGTTAATCAGGACGGACCGCTATGCCCCGTATCCAAGGCGTCGACATCCCCTCGAACAAGCCGACCCATATCTCCCTCCGCTATTTGAAGGGGATCGGGCCGACCACGTCGCTGGAACTCTGCGCGAAAGTCGGCATCGACCCGCAGCGCAAAGCCGCGACGCTGACGGACGACGAAGTCGCCCGCTTGGCCATCACCATCGACCGCGATTACATGGTCGAAGGGGGCCTGCGCCGGTTCGACGGCGGCAACATCCAGCGGCTCAAGGAAATCAAGTCCTACCGCGGCGAGCGCCACCGCAAGAACCTGCCCTGCCGCGGCCAGCGCAGCAAGACCAACGCCCGCACCCGCAAGGGCATCCGCAAGACGGTCGCCGGTAAGAAGGGCGTGAAGGACAAGTAACGGTAGGAGTCATTCGTCATTCGTCATTCGTTATTCGGCGCTCCGCATAACCCGACGTTCGCGATTGATTCCATGCGGTGGTTTTCCCGAATAACGAATGACCATTAACGAATAACGAACCCAACCATGGCCAAGAACAAGAAGAAAAAAGCCCGCCGGAACGTCTCCAAGGGCGTCGCGCACATCCAATCGACGTTCAACAACACGATCGTGACGATCAGCGACACCAACGGCGACACCCTCTGCACCAGCAGCGGCGGGGCCGTCGGCTTCAAGGGTAGCCGCAAGAGTACGCCCTTCGCCGCCCAGCGCGCGGCCGAAGAGTGCGCCGGCAAGGCCGCGAAGTTCGGCGTGAAGGAAGTCGAAGTCAAAGTGAAGGGCCCCGGCGCCGGCCGCGAATCGGCCGTCACCGCCCTGCAAGCCTCCGGGTTGAACGTCAAGGCGATCGAAGACGTGACCCCGCTGCCGCACAACGGCTGCCGCCCGCCGAAGAAACGGCGCGTTTAGTAGTGGTCAGTCGCAGGTGGTCAGTGGTCAGGAAAAATCCGAGAGTGATTCTCGATCTTCTTTTCTGACCACCGACCACCGACCACTTTCTCCTGGCCCGAACGATCCGACCCTGGGGTTCGCCGTTCATTTGTGGCCGTAACAATGACCCCAGTTTGAGGCCCCGGCGTGTTCCGGGGGACTTCGTTTATGGCCCGATTCACCGACCCCGTGTGCAAGCGCTGCCGGCGCGAGCAGATCAAGCTCTACCTCAAGGGCTCGCGCTGCTACACGCCCAAGTGCCCCATCGACCGCGAAGCACCGCCCCCCGGTATGCACGGCACGCGCCGCAGCAAAGTCTCCGAATACGGCGTCCGCCTCCGCGAGAAGCAGCGCCTCAAGTTCTTCTACGGCATCCTGGAGCGGCAGTTCGTCCGCTACTTCGAACTGGCCGCCCGCACCTCCGCCAACACCGGCGAAGGCCTGCTATCGCTGCTCGAACGCCGGCTCGACAACGTGGTCCACCGCCTCGGGTTCGCGCCGAGCCGCCCGGCCGCCCGCTTGCTCGTGAGCCATGGGCACGTGCTCGTCAACGGCCGCAAGTGCGACATCAGCAGCATGATCCTCCGCCCGAACGACGTGGTGAAGGTGAAGATGAACGAGCGCAGCCAAAAGCTCGCGAAGACGGCGCTGCAAACGACGCCGCCGCAGATCCCGGACTTCCTGATGCTTTTGAACAATGAAGAGCCGGAAGGGAAAATGACCCGCATCCCGACCCGGCAGGATGTCGACAGCCGCATCGCGGAAATCCGCGAGCAGTTGATCATCGAAATCGCCACGCGGTAGTTCGCAAATGGCCGTTCCGTTCGCCAGTCCGATTGCTCCCGAACTCCGAAGCGGGGCGAATATTCTCGCCCGCGGCTCGGAGAGTGTGAGGGCGGTCATGGGAACGGAAGAAAACCGGTTCACGCGGGCACTCGGGGATTTGCAACGACTCGCGGTGTCCGAAGGAATCGCCGTCGCAATCGTCGGCGGATTGGCCGCGATCCATTACGGCTACCCCGCGGCCACGCAGGATATCGATATCGCGATCGCCCGACGGGATCTCGACCGATTCCTGCTCGCGGCACCGGGGTATGAGTTTAAAGTGGTCTGGCGCGCGGAATCGGGGTGGCATACCCTGACCCACGCGGATGTTGAAATCAACGTCGTGCCCGAAGGCGGGCGAGCGAAGAATACGTCGCCCACAACGATTCCGGCACCGGCCGCGCTGGGCGTCGCGCAAGGACTGGGTTACGCCAGTCTACCGGGTTGGATCGAATTGAAAATCAGCGCCGGTCGCCAGAAGGATCTCGCTCATGTGGTCGAGGTGTTGAAGAAGACTGCGGATGTTGAAATCGATGCGGTACGAAGTGCGTTGAAGTTGATCGATAGCGGTTATGCTGCAACCTTCGAGCAACTGCTCGCAGAAGCCATCGACGAACGGCGGCAGGAAGAAGAACGGGGTGGGATTCGCTGACCCGCGGATTCTCCCGAGTGGTGTCCCGACCCGGAACTGCGAAATCCGGGCGATGTTTCGAGTTCTTTTGTCTCGGTCGCAGGTTCTGGCTCGCCGTCGATTCGCCGACATGCGGAAAGCCGACACCGAACGATCACGAGGGTTTCTCATGCGTATTCGCTGGCGTGGCCTCGAACTCCCGAACCGCGTTCAGGCCGAGCGATCGACCCTGACCGACATGTACGGCAAGTTCTCCATCGAGCCATTCGAGCGCGGCTTCGGGATGACGGTCGGAAATAGCATCCGGCGGATCCTCCTGTCGAGCCTCGAAGGCAGCGCCGTCACCAAGATCAAGATTCAAGGCGTGCAGCACGAAATCAGCACGATCCCCGGCGTCGTCGAAGACGTCACCGACATCGTCTTGAACGTCAAGGCGCTCGTCGTCAAGAACCTTTCGGATCAACCCAAGACGATCCGCATCAACGCCCACGGAACGCGCGACAAACGCGAAGTCCTCGGCGCCGACATCGAACACGACGAGATGGTGCAGATCGTCAATCCGGAACACCGGATCGCGACGCTGACGGCGGAAGTGCCGCTGGTCATCGAAATGACCGTGGAGAACGGCCGCGGCTACCGCACCGCCGATGAAAACGGCGGCAAAGAGCGCGAGATCGGCGTGATCCCCGTGGACAGCAGCTTCTCGCCGGTCATCCGCGTGAAGTACGACATCGAAGAGACCCGCGTCGGCCAGAAGACCAACTACGACCGTTTGGTCATGGAAATCTGGACCAACGGCACCATCGCCCCGCAGATGGCCGTGGTCGAAGCCGCGAAGATCTTGCGGAAGCACTTGAACGCTTTCGTGCAATACAGCGAACCCGGGCCGGAAGTCTCGCTCGACGATCCGATCGACATCGGCGGCGACCGCGGGCCCAGCATGGTCGACAACGAACTCGAGAAGAAGCTCAACATGAGCCTCGCCGAACTCGAGCTGTCCGTCCGGGCCACGAACTGCCTCGAATCCGAGGGGATCGCCACGGTGCGCGACCTCGTGATGCGCTCCGACGAGGAACTGCTCGAAGTCCGCAACTTCGGCGAAACCACGCTGAAAGAAGTCCAGATCAAGCTCAAGGAAAAGGGCCTGCACCTGGGCATGAAAACGAAACGCTAACGTAATTTCGGATTTGGGATTGGTGATTTCGGATTTGAATCCGAAATCCCAAATCGACAATCCGAAATTCTTCCACGTGTCCCCCGCCTTCCTTGAACCGGGGCGGGGTTCTCACCCGCTAGGAGTCGATCGTGAATCACCGCCGCCGCGGCCGCAAACTGAACCGCAACGCGAGCCACCGCCTCGCCCTCTTCCGGAACCTCAGCCGGGCGCTCATCACGCACGAGAGCATCCGCACCACGATCCCCAAGGCCAAGGAACTGCGGCCGTTCATCGAGAAGCTGATCACGCTGGCCAAGAACGCCGCCGTACTTACCAACGCCGACGCGACCGCGAACAGGGTCGCCGCGCTGCACCTGCGCCGCCAAGCGATGGCCAAGCTCGGGCCGATGCACGGCACCGGCGTCTACGACAAAGCCGGCGCCTTGGTCGAAGGGAACGACACGGTGTTGAAGAAACTTTTCAACGTCCTCGGCCCGCGCTTCGTGGACCGCCCGGGCGGTTATACCCGCGTGCTGAAACTGAGCTACCGCCGCTTGGGCGACGCCGGCGAAACCGCCATCATCGAACTGATGAAGGAAGGCGAGGTGAAGACGAAAGTGAAGAAGTCCGAACCGGCGCCGGCGCCACTGCAAGTGTGATCGAACACGGAACACTCTCTCCCCGAAACGCCCGAGCCTCGGCTCGGGCGTTTTTGTTCTTTGTAGGGCGGGTGGAGTCTTCGGAACCCGCCGCGGGATTGACGCGAGCTTCACCGGTATCGAGATAGGTTTTTTCCTTCGGCGGCGGGTTCCGAAGACGTTCCTAAGACTCCACCCGCCCTACGAAGTCCTTCCAAGGGAGACTTCAAACCCTGAATTCCGTGT
>JANOSQ010000546.1:0-8900 GCA_031415915.1 Fimbriiglobus sp.
GGGATCGACGGCAAAACCGCCGATTACTCGAAAGCCATGCGGGAGTACGATGAGGAGCAAGGGAAGTACCGCGGGCAGTTCCAGGGGATAATCGCCCCCGGCCTTGACATCGGCATCGTCTACGTCTTCGCCCTCGGCAGCCTCGCCATCTACGGCGTCATCCTCGGCGGTTGGTCTTCCGACAACAAATACTCGCTGCTCGGCTCGCTGCGGTCCTCGGCTCAAATCATCAGCTACGAAATCCCGCTCGGCATGAGCATCGTCGGCGTCATCCTTTTCGCCGGCTCGATGAATCTGGAAACGATCATCGCTTGGCAGAAACAGAACGGATGGTTCGTCGCGTTCCAACCGCTCGCGTTCCTGCTCTTCATGGTCAGCGTCTACGCCGAGTGCAACCGCCTGCCGTTCGACTTGCCCGAGTCGGAACAGGAACTCGTCGGCGGCTACCTCACCGAATACGGCAGCCTGAAGTTCGGCATGTTCATGCTCGGCGAATACACGCACATGATCACGACGAGCTTCCTCATGAGCATCGTCTTCTGGGGCGGCTGGAGCCTCTTCGGTCTCGAAGATTCCTTCACCGACCCCATCGCCGCGGCCGTGCTGAAAGCGGTCATCCTCGGCGGCAAGATGCTCGGCTTCCTGCTGCTGTACATCGTCGTCCGCTGGACGATCCCACGTTTCCGCTTCGACCAGTTGATGGCGCTGGCGTGGAAGGTGATGATCCCGCTGTCTCTGTTGCACCTGCTCGCGGCCATGTTCGTGCGCGAGTACGGTTGGTCGAATTGGGTACTCACGGGGATTTCGACGGGGCTTTTCGTCGCCTTCGGGTTGATCGCCGCGATCAAGAAGAGCGCCCCGGACAACACCCCGCGCCGCAAGGTGATCCCGAAGATGTTGCCGCGGGTGATGGCGAGTTAGCCGGACGCGCAAGCGACGGAGTGGAAAAGATTCGTGCCGAACCGTTGAAGGATTTTTGCGTCATGCCAATCGCCGAAGCGGACATCAAATGGGTGGAAGCGCCGAAGCTCGGCTTCCTCGAGCAATTGTACCTGCCCATCGTTTACGACGGGTTGAAGACAACCATCGGCCACATCTTCGGTAAGAGCCGGACGGAATCGTACCCGGAGCAAGAGCCGAAACTGCCGCCGAATTACCGCGGCGTGCACCGCCTCAACCGCGATGAAAAGGAACGCGTGAAGTGCGTGGCCTGCTACATGTGCGCGACCGCGTGCCCGGCCCACTGCATCGACATCGTCGCGGCCCCGGCGCCCGAGGGTTGGACCGATCGCGAAAAGTACCCCGAGACGTTCGTCATCGACGAACTCCGCTGCATCTACTGCGGCATGTGCGAAGAAGCCTGCCCGGTCGACGCCATCGAACTCACGACGCTCTACGACCTGACCGGTTACAGCCGGGAGCAGATGATCTTCGACAAGGAGAAGCTGCTGAGCGTCTTCGACGTGACGACGAAAGCCGGCACCGACCCGGTGCGGAGCCGGGCCGGGGATCTCGGGCCGGCGTCCGAGGCGCCGCCGGGCCCCAAGCCCTAGCCGGCTTCCTAAAGTGTGCTTGTTCGATTTTCCACCCGCTTGGCGCCCCGATGCCGCATGAATTGACCGATCCGAAACTGCAGCTCGCACTCGCGCTCGCCCTCGGGGTCTGCGGGGCCTACTTGCTCTTGCCCCGGCCGAAGTCCCGATTCATCGCCGGCGGCACGTTTCTGCTCGTCGCCGCCACCGCGGTGCTCGGGTTGTTCGTGACGCAAACGTTCGGCCGGCCGATCGGTGCACTCGTGCCCGATATTCTGTTTTGGCTCTTCTCGACCGGGGCCATCGCATTCGGCGCACTGCTCGTAACGCAGCGGAACCCGGCCCGCGGGGCCCTCGCCTTCGCCTTCGTCATCCTCAGCAGTTGCGGGCTGTTCCTCCTGCTCGCGGCCCCGTTCCTGATGGCGGCGACCATCATCATTTACGCCGGGGCGATCATCGTCACGTTCCTATTCGTACTGATGCTCTCGAATGTCCGCGGGCCTTCGAACGAAAACGACCGCTCACGCGAGCCATTGCTCGGGAGCTTGGCGGGGTTCGCGTTCATCGGATTGATCTTGTTCGCACTCCTTCAAACCAATCCCGTCGAAGCGGCGGAGTCGACCGACACCGCGGAATTCAGTCTGCCGGCCGCTCTGCTCACGAATGGGGATCGAGCCGCCCTCCGCGAGGTGCGGACCGAACTCGACGCGGCCCTCGCCCACGACGACGCCAAGGCGGCGGGCGAGTACGCCAAGACTGCCCACGACAAGCTCGCGGTGGTCATCGGGGGCGACGGTGTCACGGGCGAGACCCCGCCCGTGCTCGAACGGCTCCGCCCGCTGCTCGGCGATCCCAAGAAACCATCGACCCACGACCCCCGGTTGCTCGCGTTCAACGGGCACACATTGCAATTGCAGAAGACCAATGGCGAACTCGAAGACAAATATTTGCTGGCTCAACCGGGGAAGGCCGACAAAGCCACGCTGCAGAAGCTGCGCGACGAAGTCACGGTCTACTCCGGTCACGGGCAACTGCCCGCCCGCAACGTCGGCAACATCGGGTTGCTGCTCTACTCCGAACACTTGCTGGCGGTAGAAATGGCGGGCACACTGCTCCTCGTGGCGACCATCGGCGCCGTCGCCATCGCCGGTCGCAAGAAGGGGGTGCAAGCGTGATCTCCCTCCCGCATTTCCTCGTCGTCGGCGCGGTGCTCTTCGGCCTCGGACTCGTCGGGTTCCTGACCCGGCGGAACCTCATCACGCTCTTCCTCTGCGCCGAGCTGATGCTGCAGGGCGTCGTGCTCAACTTCCTCGCCTTCGGCCGGATGCACGGCAGCTTGAACGGGCAGGTCTTCGGGCTGTTCATCATCACCGTGGCCGCGTGCGAGGCGGGGTTGGCGCTGGCCCTGTTCCTCGTGCTCTACCGCCGCGGCCGGAGTTTGGATTCCGGCCTCTGGCAAACCCTCCGCGAACAGGGCGTCCCCGCCGTGGCCGATACCGAACCGCTGAGGACGATCATCGCAGACGCGCATCCGGTGCTCCCTGTGGCGGGGCACAAGCCCGGCGTCGGACTCCCGACGGAGGGCGCCTCCCGTGTTTGATCCCTCCAGCCCCATCGACTTGGCGCTGATCGCCGCCGCGCTGCCGCTCGCGGGGGCACTACTCGCCGCCCTGCTCGGGTGCGCCAAGTTGGGCCGCTTCGCCCACCTGCCCGCCATCGTTTCCTTCGCCTCGGCCTCGGTGGTCTCGCTCATCGTGTTGGCCGGGGTTGCCGGCGGGCACGATTCGCTCTCGATCTCGGCCGACCTCGGGACGTGGTTCTCCGTCGGCCGGTTGAATGTGTACTTCGAATTCCTGCTCGATCCGCTCTCGCTGCTGATGCTGGCGACCGTGACGTTCATCGCCACGTTCATCGCCGTCTTTTCGGCTGGATACATGTGCGGGGACGCAGGGTACGCCCGTTACTTCTCGATCATGGGCTTGTTCGTCTTCGCGATGTGCTTGCTCGTGATGTCGAACAACTTCTTCATGCTGCTCGCGGGCTGGGAAGGTGTCGGCCTCTGCAGCTACTTGCTCGTCGGCTACTACTACGCCAAGCCCTCGGCCGCCGCGGCGGCGCGCAAAGCGTTCCTCGTGACCCGGCTCGGTGACGTCGGCTTGGTTCTCGGCATCTTCCTGCTTTGGCAGGCCGGTGGATACCAGACGACTTTCGATTCGCTCTTCGCCCACATCGCCAAGCATCCCCCGGCATCCGGGACGATCACCGCGATCTGCTTACTGCTCTTCTGTGGGGCCGTCGGCAAGTCGGCGCAATTGCCGCTCTACGTTTGGCTACCGGATGCGATGGAAGGCCCGACGCCCGTGTCGGCGCTGATCCACGCAGCCACGATGGTGACGGCCGGGGTATTCTTGCTCGCCCGCTGCGCGCCGTTGTTCGTGATGTCACCGGAAGCCGGGTTGATCGTCGCCGGGATCGGCGGGGCGACGGCGCTGCTCGCCGGGTTCCTCGCACTGGCTCAACACGATTTGAAGCGGGTGCTCGCCTATTCGACCGTGAGCCAACTCGGCTTCATGTTCCTCGCCCTCGGTTGCAGCGGCGTCATCTCGCCGAAGGTGGCCGTGGTCGCCGCGATGTTCCACCTGTTCACGCACGCGTTCTTCAAAGCCCTGCTCTTCCTCGGATCGGGTTCGGTGATGCACGCGATGGGCAACGTCATCGACATGCGGAAGTTCGGCGGCCTGCGGAAGCTCATGCCGTGGACCCACGCGACGTTCCTCATCGGCTCGGCGGCGCTCGCGGGTGTACCGCTGTTGTCCGGGTTCTGGAGCAAGGACCAAATCCTGCATGCGCTGATGGAAGCCGGGGAATCTCACACCAAGTACCACGGCCTCTACATGGGATTGTTCGCGCTCGCGTTGGCCACTGCGGGCCTGACGGCGTTCTACACCTTCCGCGCTTACTTCTTGACCTTCTGGGGCCGAGAGCGCATCCCGCACGAAGCCCACGGCCATGCCCACGAGTCGCCGGCCGTGATGCTCGTGCCGCTGGTCGTACTCGCGGCCGGCGCGCTGCTCGCCGGCATCATCGTCGATCCGCTGACGCACGGGTTCGGGCATTTCCTCGAACGCTCACCGTCGATCGCGAACGCCCACGCCGGCTACTTGAAGCAGACGAACATGATCGAGACCACCCACGCCTTCAGTTGGACCGTCGCCGGACTGAGTTCGCTCCTCGCGCTCGGTGGCATCGCCGCGGCGTTCTTCCTGTACCGAAACGGCGGCCCAGAGAAAGTGCCGGTGTCGCTGAAGGGGCTTTACTCGCTCTCGCTGAACAAGCTCTACGTCGACGAGTTGTACAACTTCGCCTTCGTGAAGCCGGCGGAGTTGCTGGCCGCGACCGGTCGCCAATTCGACTCCTTCCTCGATGCCATCGCCCGGTTGATCAGTTTCGCCCCGCGGTTGGTCGCGGCGTTGTTGCGCCCGTTGCACAACGGCCTCGTGCAGTTTTACGCCTTGGGGATGGTCCTCGGGCTGGCGGTGTTCCTCACCGTCGTCGTGTTCCGCTCCGTCCGCTGATTTGCGCCAACTATGCTCAACACCGAAGCGATTCGAATCCTCGTGCTCGCCGTGCTCTTCGCGCCGGTGTTGCTGGCCACGCTCGTCGGCCTCGCGGGTTTGTCCGGCTACCGCGCCGCCCGGCGGATCGCCTCGCTCGGGGCCTTGCTCCACCTCGGCCTGACCGCCGCCCTCGCCGTGCCGGCCGTCTTCGTGCTGATCGACCGTTCCAACGCCCAAGATGCCGGGGCCCGCACCGCGAACCAGTTCCAACCGATCTTCGTCCCCGGCGATCCCGCGCGAGATTCGGGCAGTTACGAAACGAGTTGGAGCCTCTTTCCGGTGGCGACTGCGCCCGAGGGGGTGCCGCCGCCCGCGATCCAGTTTTTCGTCGGCATCGACGGCTTGAACATCTGGCTGGTCGCTCTCGCGAGCTTGCTCACCCTCGTCGCCGTGCTGGTCTCGCAGAACTCGGTGCGCGAACGGGCCGGGGGGTATTACGCTTGGTTGTTCCTCCTCCAAACGGCGATCACCGGGGCGTTCCTCTCGTTCGACATCGTCCTCTTCTACATCTTCTTCGAACTCACGCTGATCCCGGCCTTCTTCCTCATCGGCAGTTGGGGCACCGGCGGGGGCCGGCGCGACGCGGCCCGCAAGTTCTTCCTCTATACCCTCCTCGGCAGCTTGTTCACCCTCATCGGGATCTTCGGCATCGTGTTGACGAACCCGACTCCGGTCTCGGCGGCCTCCGCGAACAAATCGCAGTACGTCATCGGGCCGGATTCGAAGGGCCAGCCGCTGTTCCCGAAAGCCGGACCGGTCACGTTCTCCATCAACAAGCTGATGCGAAACGTCGCGGTGTGGAACCGGACACACGATGGCAAATTGGCCGTGGCGAGCGCGAAGCAATCCGCGGAGGCGCTCGCGCTAGCGAAAGCCAAGGCCGGGAAAGACGCGCTGGCCACCAAGCTCGCCGACGATGAAGCGGCGAAAGCGGAACGCGCGTTGCAAACCGTGAAGGCGGAGCGCGACGACTACAAGTCGATGCAGTTCTGGCTCTTCTTCGCGCTCATCGCCGGCTTCGCGGTGAAGGTTCCTTTGGTTCCCTTCCACACGTGGTTGCCCGCGACTTATAGCGAAGCGCCGCCCGCCGTCACGCTGCTCTTCTCGGGGGTGCTGGCCAAGCTCGGCACGCTCGGGCTGGTGCGGATCGTCTTGCCGCTCTGCCCGGACGCCGCGGTGGATCAGGGCTTGCCGGTGTTCGGCTTCCTCGGGGCACTCGGCATCGTCTACGCCGCGCTCTGCGCTTACGCCCAGCGCGACCTCAAATTGCTCGCCGCGTACAGCAGCGTCTCCCATTTGGGTTTACTCGTGCTCGGGGTCTTCACCCTGAGCGCCGAAGGGTTGACGGGCGCCGCGCTGCACATGGTCAATCACGGCCTCACCGCCGGGGCGATGTTCGCCCTGATCGGCTTCCTCTCCGAGCGCTACCGCACCACCGACATGGGCCAGTTCGGCGGGCTGATCGCCCGCTTCCCCCAATACGCATTCCTGATGTTCGTGGTTTGCTTGGCGAGCGTGGGCCTGCCCGGCTTGAACAACTTCGTCAGCGAGATGCTGATCCTCTCGGCGCTCTTCACCCCCGAGACGCGATCGGTCGTCGGCACCACGTTCGGGATCGCCGCCGCCTCGGGGATCTTCCTGTCGGCGTGGTACACCATGACGATGCTGAAGAAGGTCTTCTTCGGCCCGCTGCAACTGCCGCCGACGCCGACGGAAGCCGAACCGGGAGATCTGCGGAGTCACGAATGGGTCGCCGTGGGGCTACCGGCGGTTCTCTGTTTGGTGTTGGGCGTGTTCCCGCAGCCGGTGATCCAATCGATGAAGGCCGACGTGAGCGTGATCGTCCGCCAGACCGACGAAGCCAGGACACGGGTGGACGCAGAAAAGTCGATGAACCGCTGATTATGGACGAGTTCGACCCGGCCGCGATTCATTCGTCCAGCGGTGCGCCACCCCAGCGTGGACGAATAAAACGAATGCGACTCGCTGGACGAATTCGCGCCGTGCAAGAATTCCGCTCCGTCAGGAAGGATCGAACGCAGTGAATCCGCTATCCAGCCAGGCCCTGTTCGACCAAGTGTCGCAGTCGATCCGTTTCCTCCTGCCGGAGTTGACGCTGGTCGGCTCGGCGTGCGTCTTGTTCCTGTTGGCCGCGTTCCGGTCGAGCCGGCGCTTCAGCGGTTCGCTGGCGTTCGGGGCGATCCTCGCCGCGGCCGGGGTCGCGTTCTTCGTCGGCGAACCCGCGTTTCTGGCCTCCGATCGATTCGTCGCGTCCATCGATCCGTCGGGCGTCGCGCCGTTCATCCGCTGGGTCGCCCTCGGCGCCGGTGCCCTGTACGTCCTGCTCGGCTTCTCCGATTCCAACCGGCAAACGGCCCCCGAATACTTCGGCTGCTTGCTCGTCGTCATCGGCGGATTGTCGCTGGTGGCGCGGGCCAACGACTTGCTCTCGCTCTTCCTCGCCCTCGAAATGATCAGCATCCCGACCTACGTGTTGCTCTACCTGCCGACGCAGTCGAAGCCCGCGCAGGAAGCGGCGTTGAAGTACTTCATGCTCAGCATCCTGTCGTCGGGCGTGCTGCTGTTCGGGTTCAGTTACCTCTACGGCCTGACCGGGGCGCTCAATCTCCCGCTCATCGCCGAGACGCTCTCGGACGCGTCGAAGGTCGGCCCGGTGTCGCCGTTGGCCTTGATCGCGGCGGTGATGGTGATCGCGGGTCTCGGCTTCCGCCTCGCCGCCGTGCCCTTCCACTTCTACGCCCCCGACGTTTACGAAGGCGCGCCCTCCGGCGTCGTGGCCCAACTCGCGTTCATCCCCAAGGTCGCCGGGTTGGTGGCCTTGGCCCGCATCTTCGGCTTGCTCACTCCGGACGCCCCGTTCGACGCGGCGCGGACGCTCATCCCGCTGACGCTCTGGGTCATCGCCGCCGTCAGCATGACCTTCGGCAACCTGCTCGCGTTGATCCAAGACAACTTGAAGCGGCTCTTCGCCTACTCGGGCATCGCCCACGCCGGCTACATGCTCATCGGGTTTTTGGTCGCCACGGCCGCGCCGCAGGCGACCGGCTCGCCCACGCAGTCGGGCTTCGATTCGGTGCTGGTCTACCTCGTCGCCTACGGCTTGATGACCGTCGGCATCTTCTGCGTGCTCGGGTACCTGACGCACTCGGGCCGGACGATCGAAACCATCGACGACCTCGCCGGCTTGGGCCGGACGAATCCGCTCGCGGCCGGGCTGCTGTGCCTATTCTTCCTGAGCTTGATCGGGATGCCATTGACGGCCGGCTTCAACGGGAAACTCTTGCTCTTCTTCGGGGCTTTTGAAACATCCACCTCGACGCCGTTGGAGAATCTCTACCGCGTCCTCACTCTCATCGCGGTGGTGAACTCGGCGATCGCGGCGGTCTATTACCTCAAAGCCCTGAGTGTGATGTTCCTCCGCTCCCCCCTCCAGCCGGCCGCACCCGCGAAGGGGTACGCGGCATTCTTGGCCGCGCTCGCGTGCGCCGTCGGCACGCTCGGCTTCGGCGTCTACCCCAAGCCGCTCGTGGATGCGGCCCGCAAGGCCGCCCCGATTTCAATTGCGACCACTCCCGCCGGCACCGCCGCAACTCGGTGAACCCGTGGACGAATTCGCCGAGGTGCTGGCCCACTACCCCCAACCCTTCCGCGGGCTGAACTGGGTTCGGATCGACGGTGCCGGTGGCCTCAGCGGCGCCGAGATTTGGCGCGGGCAATTCGGTTCCGACCC
>JANOSQ010000547.1:0-5605 GCA_031415915.1 Fimbriiglobus sp.
CCACTTTTTTGTTCTCGTAATCCGTCCCCATCATCACACCCGCACGCCCTAAAACGCCGCACCCGCGCCCGGCTCTGACGAGCCGGATCAGGTTTCCGGGTTCGGACTCGGAACTGGGTACTTGGAACCCGGAACTTTGAGTGCCCGTGCCAGTGTATGGAGCAAGAGGCTTTTGTTGACCGGCTTCGGCAGCACGCTGTAGACGTGGGCTTGCAACGCTTGCCGGATGATCTCCCGCGTCGCGTCGGCGGTCACGAGGATCGCCGGCAGGAGTTCGTTGAAGATCCGCACTTGTTGGAGCGCTTCGAGGCCGGTCATCCGCGGCATGTGCATGTCGAAGAAGACCAAGTGGATGGTTTCCACTTGGATGATCTCGATCGCCTCTTCGCCGCCGGTGGCGGTGATGGTGCGGAAGCCGCGATCCCGGAGCATCTGCGCGAGGGTATCGCGGCTACCCCGATCATCGTCGGTGACGAGGATCGAAGCTGTCGATTCCGGCTCGGCCGCGATGGTGTCCGTCAACTCCGTCACCGCAACACCCTCCGGGTGCTCAGAAGTTAGTCTTGAACAAGCAAATGAAATGCCGGCGCCGACTAACGCCAGTCACCCGCCAGAACGGCCTCATTTTCAGTCAGTTAGAATGGATCGCTCAACGGATCGCAAGGGCAATCTGCCGCGCCGAGCTGCGATTCCTGCCGGATTGGCACGGCGATATCAGTTTTGAAAAGTTCGCTCGGCGTGGTATCTTCTTCTCGGAGGTGCCCCATGCGGATGCTCATCGCTTCGATTCTATTCGCCATCTCGGCCTTCGCTTCGGCGGCGCCGGTGCCTAAAGAGCTGTTGAAAGTCCAGAACCTCGAAGGCACCACGTGGAGCGGCGACGGCGTCGTCGCGCCGACCGTCTACACCTTCGACAAAGGCGGCGGACTGACCTTCAGCTACAGCGGCACCACGCACACGACCGGCAGTTGGAAGCAGGACGGCGACAAAATCTATTGGGAGACCTGCGACCGCTACTGCGAGTTCCACGGCACCTTCGCCAAGGGCGCGATGTCCGGCAAAGCCCATAACAAGCCGGGCGGCCATTGGGAACTGCGGATGACCAAGACGAAGTGAAGCGGATCACAAGTGCCCGTGCAGGATCATATCGGCCACGGCCACGGGGTTGGAATCGCCGAGGTCGTCGAGCGAGGCGACCCAAATCTCTTCGAGCGAGTTGAACTCCACGGTCGCGGCCCGCGACGGCCCCGACTTCGTGGGCGTCCCCGCGCTGTAGAGCACGAGCGGCATCCCCACGGCGAGCTTCAATCCTTGGCGCGCGAGATCCTCGCGGGTGGCCGGAGCGGTGAGGCGCACCCGGCCATCGGCATCGAGATTTCGGAGGTCGGCGGGGACGATGGGGGCCATGCCCCGAGGATACCCCGCGGAAACGCGGTATTCAAGGAACTTCCGGGGGGCTGAAGGTCCGTCGCTCACGCATCCGGCTCGTATTGGGCAAAACGAGCCGGACGCGTTAGTTAGCGACGGACCGCACTGCGCGGAATCCAGCTTTGCGAAAGGGAACCGATCCGTCGCTGACGCGTCCGGCTCCGACGAGCCGATTCTCCACCTCACGCCCCGTACTTCCCAAACCGACCCGCGTGGGCCATCGCCAGTAGCATCAGGTGCTTCGCTTCGAACTGGCCCAAGCCCCCGCGCAGGCAGGCGCTCTCATTGAACTCGGTCAGGCCGTCGTGCCGGCAGTTGTCCGCGACGATGACAGTCGGCACCGGGTGCCAACTGTGGCTCTTCATTTTGCTCGGGGTGCTGTGATCCCCCGTGACGATGAACGCGGCCGGGTTCAGCGCCCGGATGTCGGGAATGATCGCGTCGAGTTTCTCGATCATCTGGACCTTCGCGGGGAAGTTACCGTCTTCGCCGGTGCTGTCGGTGTACTTGTAATGCAGGAAGAAGAAGTCGTAGTCGTTCCACGATTTCTTCAGCATTGCCACCTGACTGTTTACCGTTTCCCCGGCGTCCAAGATGTCCATGCCGACTAGCCGGGCCAAGCCCTTGTACATCGGGTAGACCGCAATCGCGGCCGAACGCAGACCGTACAGCGCCTGCATCGAGATGATGGAAGGCCTCTTGGCGAATCCGCGGAGGGTGCCACCGTTGATCGGGAATTCGTTCGCCAGGACCACGTTGGCCTTCGCGATGAATTCGTTCACGAGCGCCGCCGTCTTCTGGCTCGCGGCATCGGCGCCCTTCGCCAAGTGCGGCGGCACGCCCGTCACTTGCGGGTCGGTGTCGTTCACGGCGTCGCCCAAACCTTCCCCGCGGAAGACGAGCACGAAGCGGTGCTCCTTCACCGGTTCGACGAACACCTCGGCCCCGGTCACTCGAATCGTTCGGAGTTTCTCCACGATCTCGACGCAGCGCTCGGTCGTCGGCCGGCCGGCGCGGCGGTCGATGATTTTTCCATCGGCGCCGAGGGTGCAGAAGTTGCCGCGGACGCAGACGTCATTCGGCCCGACGGCGAAGTTGATACCGAGGGCTTCCAAAATCCCCCGGCCGATGCGGAACTCGAGCGGATCGTAACCGAACAGCCCGAGGTGGCCGGGGCCGCTGCCCGGCGTGATCCCCGGCAGCACGGGGATGCTCAGCCCGCTGGTGCCCGCGGCGGCGCAGGCGTCGAGGTTCGGCGTCCGCGCGGTTTCGAGTTCCGTGCGTCCACCCGGCGTCAGCGGCAGTCCACCGAGTCCGTCGGCGACCAACAGGACGATTTTCGAGCCATTCTCTTCGCGCAGTTCGCGGACGAGGTCGTGCGTGTTCATGGTAATCCAAAAGAGGAGGCGATGTCGGTCGATGACCAGTTTATGTAGAGGGGTGGCACTCCACGAGATCACACTATGCGATGGCGCCGCAATTGCCGTACTACGCCCATCTTGGGGGTTTCCGTGTCCGAGCGGGGACTTGTGAAGTAAAGTAGTTGCGCTTGCCCACGAACCGAGGCCGCCGCGATGCAACTGCCCGACGAAGCCATCGAATACAGCTACCAGCGCTTGCTGGCGCCGCTGCCGGAGGCTTGGACGCCCCTCGCCGAGCTGCAAGCCCAGCATTTTCTAAGTCCCGAGCGCGTCGAGCAAATGCGCACGCTGCTCAACGCCGTGCGCGGGCAAGTCGCCGCCGAGCGGGAATTGCAAAACCCCCCGGCGAAGCTCCAGCCCCTGCAAACCGGGTTCATCGACCTGCCGCAGAAAACCCTCGACGCCTACCGCCGCAAAGGGGACGCCAGCGAACTCGGCCGCACCCTGCGCGTCGCCGCGCGGTTGAAGGAGAACACCGACCGCGTCGTGATCCTCGGCATCGGCGGCAGCTACCTCGGCGCTAAGGCCCTATTCGACAGTTTGTGCCACGCCTGCCACAACGAACTCCCCGCCAAGCTGCGCATGGGCAAGCCGCGGATTTATTTCGACGGCAACCACCTCGACAACGACGCCCAGCAGGAACTGCTCGAACTGCTCGAAAACACCTGCGTCGAACCGGACGAACCCGGGGAGCGCTGGGGCATCGTCGTCGTCAGCAAGTCGGGCGGGACGATGGAAACGGCCGCGGCGTACCGGACCTTCCGCACCGAAATGCAGAAGTTCTACGGGCCGAAGTCGGACTGGATGAAGAAGTTAATCGTGCCGGTGACGGGGCCGAAGGGGAAACTGCGCGACTTGGCCAAGGCCGAGGGCATCGCCGATGAAGACGTGCTGACCATCCCGGACGACGTGGGCGGTCGGTACAGCGTCTTCACCCCCGTGGGCCTGCTCCCCGCGGCGGTCATGGGCCTCGATGTCCGCGCCTTGCTCCTCGGCGCCGCCGCGATGACCAAGCGCTTCCTCGAGGAGCCGTTCGACCGCAACCCGGTGTTGCAGTTCGCCGCGATCAACCACCTCATGAACGAAGAAGTCGGGAAGAAGACCCGCGTCATGGCCATCTGGAACAAGAAGCTCGAATCCATCGGCTTCTGGTACGACCAGCTCCTCAGCGAATCCCTCGGCAAGATGAACCGCGGCGCCACGCCGATCACGAGCGTCTACAGCCGCGATCTCCACAGCCGCGGCCAGCAGCACCAAGAGGGGACGCGAGACAAGGTCATCAACAACCTGATCGTCCGCGGGGCGAAGCACTCCCCCGTGATGATCGGCATGTCCGACCGCAACGAGGACGACCTGAACCAATTCAGCCGCCGCAGCCTCCCGGACATTCTGGACGCGGCCATCAAAGGGACGAACCAAGCCTACCAAGAAGCGGCCCGCCCGAGCGCGGATCTATTGCTGCCGAGCGTGAGCGAGCACACCGTCGGCCAACTGATGCAGATGCTCATGCTGGCGACGGTGGTGGAGGGCCGCCTGAGCAACATCAACCCCTACGGCCAACCGGGGGTGGAGGCCTACAAGAAGAACATGATGGCGAATTTGAAGGCGGTGCCGAACCTGCCCAAGGGCGAGGTCGCCGACGCGGTGAAGGGGAAGTAGGGGTTTGTTAGCCCGACGCGCAAGCGAGGGAGTCTGGGGATCAAGGCCTCTCGCGGTATCGGGTGCGGCGCCGAATCGACGAACCGCGGCTCGCGTTGCTGCGCTGAGCGACTCCGCTGCGAATACAATGCCGGGAGGATGCCGACCGACTCACTGAATGAACTGCGGATCGCTTTGGCCGAGGGGGGCGTGTCCGCCGCGATCGCAATCCTCAACTCGCGAACCGCCTGCCGATTCACATCGATGTACCGCTTCGATCGGGACATGCTCCGCACGCTCACGTTTTTACGACCGTGCGGATCCCACCGCGTATCCGCCGGACGACATTCCGGTCGAGGTCTCGTACTGCGTCTGCGTCCGGGATAGCGGGCAACCATTCCACGTCGAGAATTCGTTGAGCGACATGCGGCTCGAACTCCATTCGAAACGCTCGGAGATTCAATCCTACGGGGCGTGCCGCTGGAAGATGACACCGGCTTACCGGTCGGGACACTCTGCCATTTCGATTTTCACCGTCCGGCTCATGGAAGACTTCGCGAAACTCCTCAAAGAGCATTCCGCGCGTAAAAAGTGAAGCGATCCGTCAAATGAATCGAGCGTCCCGGCCATTCCGCCGGGACGCTCACAATCGGGGTGGCCGGAATTGAACCGACGACTTCTTGCTCCCAAGGCAAGCGCTCTACCAAGCTGAGCTACACCCCGTCTGATTCCATGTTACCGCACGAGACGGACAACGCCTAGGCCGATTGGTTCGCGGGATTGCATTTCCGAATTCGGCAGAATGGCGAACCGGCCCCGTGAGGGGTCGGTGTGTTGCCGGCGAAACTCCGACCCCTCACGGGGCCGGCTCGCATTGGCTCGCTCACTTCGTCGCCTCGAAACTCTTGAAGAACTCCTCGGCCGCCTTCCCTTCCACCGCTTCTTTCGACCCCGATGCCAGCACTTGGATCAACCGCCGATCCACGAGCACGAGCCGGGCGCGGACGGCGTTCTTGCCCGCGTGGATCAGAACGTCCCGGGCCGGGAATTTGTCCTCGCCTTCGACGCCGGGTTTATCGCTCTTCAGTTCGCCGTCTTGGCCCTTCAAGCCATCGCGG
>JANOSQ010000548.1:0-5585 GCA_031415915.1 Fimbriiglobus sp.
CGCTTCGCCAACACCTCCGCCACCCATTCGAGTTGCCCGCGGAGTTTCAAGATTTCCCCGGCCCCCTTAGGAGCCGTCATCCCCGCGTGGCCCAAGCGGGCCAGGGCGACCATCGCCCCCGCTAAGCCGCGATCCAAGGCCCGCGGCGAGAACGGCGTCACGCTCGACGCCTCGACGCTCCGGTAAAAGGTCTCGTGGTAATACTTAAAGCGCTCGTAGTGCGAACGATCCCGCGGGCGGTGGATGTTCTGCACCGTCACGACCAACCCCGGCTTATCCGAAGGGGCTCCGCGCACGTCCCGGCCGACCCGGCTGGTGGCTTGGATGTACGCCGCGCTCGTCTTCGGTTGCCCGAGGACCACCATCAGCCCGAGCCGCTGAATGTCCAACCCGACCGAAATCATGTTCGTGGCGATGGCGACATCGACGCGTTTCTTGTCGGCGAAGGGAAGGCCCAACAGCCGCTTCGCTTCCGCGACTTTGTCCGTGCTCACACGCGAAGTCAGTTCCACGAGCTCGTGCTTGATCTTGCGCCCTTCGAAGAGGCTTTGCGTTTCCCCGACCCGCTTGCGCCGGCCGTAGCCGTCCAGGCGGGTGTTCACTTCGTCTTCGATGATCCGCCGGCTGCCGCCGAGTTCGCGCAGGCTGTTGAAGTAACCGAGCATCGTCATGTACGGGTCGGCCGGGTTATTGGGGTTCTCGTCGCCGCCGCAGGCCGTGTAGCACTTCTGCGCCGAGGCCATCAGTGCCAGATAGGTCCGCAAAAGGATTACTTTCAAGCTTCGCCCTTGGGCGGCCACGCCGACGTACAGCCGTGGTGCGCTCTCCTCAGGTGTATGCACTCGGGCGAAGAACGAATCTCGGCGATCCGGTCCAGGGGGTGGGAAAATATCGACGTGCGCCCGGTCGAAGATCGCGCGGATTTGCTTTTCGGCCCGGCGGACCGTCGCCGTCGAAGCGACGATCTTCGGCCGGATTCTCTTCCCGTTCACCGTCCGGCTGCACAATTCGTCCAACGCCGATTCATAGAGGCCCACCATCGTGCCCATCGGCCCGGAGATCAAATGCAATTCGTCTTGGATGATCAAATCGGGAGGCGGGAGCGGCTCCGCCAGCGGCGCCCCGACCCCAGGATCGCACGGCCCGTAGAAACCCCCTCGGTCGTGCCTCTCGACTCGGCCGAAGAATCCGCCGACTTCCCCCGTCCACGGCATGGCCGCGAACTTGTCCACGGTGGCGATTAGGAAGCAGGGCAACCGCCGGTAGATCGGTTCATCGACTGCGACGATCGGCAACGGGTTCTTCCGGGTGAAATCGCACTCGCGATTCGCGCAGGTCATGAGCAGGTCGATCGGCTCTTTTTCATTCGGAACCAACCGGAACGATTCGGTCGTCAGCTCCGCGTTGCACCACGGGCAGTTTTCCAGAGGCACCGGTCGCGCCTTGGTCGTGCCGTTGCGGTAGCGGATCGTCCGGGCTCGGGCCGAGTTGTCGTTGCCGTCGTTGACCTTGCCCATCTGATTCGGCGTCGCCGCGCGGCCGACCCACAAGCCGATTTCGAAGGGCCAATCCCCCAGTACGTCTACGTTTTGTTGCCGTTCCAGTTCGAGGGCGCAAATCAGCGTCGAGGCCCGGCTCAACTGGTCGAGCGTGAGCAGTCGGAGGGTGTACCGCATCAGTACGCTCAACCCCGCCGACTGCAATCCGGGGTTTTTCAACCGCCTCAGAACGAGGGTGAAGGCCGCGAGGCCGAGGTAGGCTTCTGTCTTGCCGCCCCCGGTCGGGAAGAAGAGCAGATTGACCACTTCGCGGTCGTCGTCCGCCGGCTCCGCAATCCCTTTGAGGTTCATCAGCACGAAGGCGAGTTGGAACGGACGCCAGCGAGGGGGCGCTACCGAGGCCGCGGATTTCCCGTTGAAGGTGCCGAAGCGTTGGCGGGCCGCGCGGGCCATCACCTTGTTCGCGAGTTTGAAGGCGTAGAGCGCCTTCTCGTCGGCCAGCAGTTCGATCCCCGCTTGGATTCTTTTCCGGGCGTGGTTCGCATCGCTCAGTAATCCCGCCGCCACTTCCTTTCGCTGGTCGATCAAACCCGGCACGGCCGCCTTCTGCTTCTCCAGCCACTCGGCGTAGTGCGTCACGAGCGGCATCAGCTTGGCCTTCGCGTCGGCGGCGTCGGTGATCGCCGCGAGGTTCTCCATCCCGAGTTCCACATCGGGGATGTCGGACGGGGCCACCCGCTCCACGATCGCCAGCGGAATCCAACGCGTCGTCCCCATGCGGCAATGCCCGTCCGCATCCAAATCGGTGCAGGTCGAAGTGCCGTGCCCGACCGCGTATTCGAATGCGTCGCGGTATTGCAAATCGGCGACGCGCTCGTCCCGATCGTTCGAATCCAACCCGCGGAAGCGCTGACGCTCGATTTGATCGGGCCGGAGCCGGGGGGCGCGCTCGCATCCGAGTCGATCACGCAAGCCCCTTCCAAGTGGTACCTCACGGGTTGGCTGGTGCCGGTCGAGTGCGATCCGCCGAAGCCGGAAGTCTTCAAGCCCGGCCCGACGATCTTCGACACGGAAGACGAGCAACTCGCCAACTCGGCCACCGAACGGGGCGGTGCCGACGACGGCGGCACTACGGACGCTGCGGCGTCGAAGAAAGCGATCTTCCCGTCGTCGATGGGGCTGAGCCTGCTGGTGCCGTGCGAGGCGAAGGAACTGATCGTTACGGTGACGTGGGGCGATTACACTCCGATTTACGATGATGTGAAGCCGGGAGAAGCGCTGCTGGAAGAAGGACGAACGCCGAAGGAATGGAAGCGGACGCCGCGGGCCTACACGCGAACACTGGCGCTGCACGAGCAGCCGGTGAAGGAATATCCCGTGCTGAACAGCGGCACGGGCAAGGGCCTGCAACTCGCGATGATGGTGAAGCCGGTGAAGGACTTGGCCGCATTCGCGGAAGTCCTCCTCAAAGGGGTGCGGTCGGTCTCGGTGTTCGTCGTCAACCGTCGCTTGCGCTCACCCGAGCGGGAGCTGGAAGACGAAGCCTTCGCATTCCAGGCGAAATTGAGCGTCGAGTGCGCGGTGCCGTTCGTGGCCCGGCCGAATCTCGGTGAGCTTGTCGCGGACTTGGGCCGAGGTCATGGTCACAAGTCGTCCTCGACCAAGTAATCTTGAGCCGCGTGGCGGATGCGGTGCACATGGACGGTGTCGCCGTCGATGGAGAACTGCACCCGGAATACGTGCGGACGTTTGTCGTAAAAGAGGCACCGCAAGTCGATATCGACGGTCCCGGCTTCATCCGCTTCGGCGAAGCGTTCGGGATCAGTCTCCAGCAATTTCATCGCTTTCAACAGGCCATTCCGCCATACGGTGGCCCGAGTCCCACCGAACCATTCCGTCATGTTGCGAAACGCGACCCGGAGATCCGCATCCGCGGCCGGAAGCATGTTCACGGAGTAAAGCATCGCTTTACTCCGTCGGAAGCGGCGGGAGATTCATCTCGCGAGAGATTTCCTCGAACACTTCGCGGTACGGCCTCCCTTGTTCCCCCGCTCGCAGGTCGGCGATCGACTCCCGCAAAATGGCCAGCTCGGCCGCCTCGTCGCAGGGGGACGGGCGATCCCTCCGTTGCGTCAGTCGCACCGGCGTGCCGTCCGGCCATTGCACCGGGCCGTCCAGCTTCACTTGCCCGTCGACGATCGTTCCCGTGATGGACATGGCGGCTCCTCGCTGAACACTGGGCAGCGTCAATTTACCAGTTCCGACAGCGCGGCGACAATCGATTCCGGCGGTATCAGAGAAACGCCCGTTCCCAGAGCGGGGATTGTCCGACTCCGGAAAATGATTCCAGCCCAGACCCCCCACCCCCCCGCGAAACCATTTCGGAATTCTGGTAGAACCCATGCGCGCCAACGCTTTGCGTCCGATTTCGAGGGCTGCGAGGCCCGGCGAAACCATTCCGACGTCGGGGCGGAGGGCACTTTCCCCGTTCAAAACAATTCTCCTTCCGCCCCCTCGGCCGGCTTCTTCCCCTTCCTTGGCTTCTTTGCCTTCGGGGCGGCGCCTTCCAACGCGGCGCGTTCCTTGTTGAGTTCCAGCAGCAGGGCCAGTACCTGATCGCGGAATTCGTCTGGCCAGCGGAAGCGCCAGGGTTTCTTCTTCTGGCGCTTGCCGACGGTTTCTTCCTCGTCCTCGTCGTCTACATAATCGAGCAGGGGCTCGCACGGCGGCACGGCCAACTCCGAGAATGGTGGGCCGTACGCCCACAGCACGGCCGCATCCATCGCGGCGTGCAGTTCGCGCAGCTTCGTGATGTCCGGCATGCGTTCGTTCGGATCGTGGAAGCGGTTGTAGGTCTTCGTCAGCCCTTCGTCGTTACGGATCATCAGCGCGGCGCGGAACTCGTAATACTCTTGCCCGATCCGTTCGAGGTCAGCGTCCGACTCGAAATCGCGGGGAAAGGGGAAGGTCTCGAAGCAATCGGCGATGTTATAGCGTGGATCATCCTTCATCGTGGCGCCAAAGAAAATCGACCAAACCTCGTGAATTGATGAAGACAAGACAGCCCAAAAAGGATACGTATCATTTGCGAACACGATTTGTGTCTGATCATAGGTCATACGAATGGGGATGAATGAAAAGCAAAAGTGTTTGCTGGTCAGAGAACGAACAAGTAGGCGATTGAGGTTGCCAATTGAACTGTATAGGTCTTTCGCAGTTGATGCGAATAGCCACCATTTCTCCGCTCGTTTCATCCCAATTGCATTCTTTGTCAACAATGCGCGTTGTGGCTTAACTTTATCCTCTACGATACGCATTAATGTAGGCCACTTTCGAGCTTCATCTTCTTTCATGTCGCCAAAATTGATGACGTAGCGAAAGTGTTTCTGTTCCGGATCGTTATTCACTTCCTCGCCGCCAATGTACGGGAAGATGCGTTCGGCATTGCGTGGATCCTTGGCGATCAACTCTCGCATCAAACTCAACGGGTTCGCCACACCGCTCTTGTCGGTGTCGTCGAAAGTGAAGCCCATACCGAGGACGATGCTGCCTTGGAAGCTTTTGCCAGCGTTGGCAGCGAGGCGAGCCGGGTCGTCGTGTCCGCCGGCGTGGAAGAGGTAGGCGGTGATGCGTTCGATGGGCTTCCCGTCCAACAGAAAGGGCGGAGTGAGCGCCGGCGACTTCGCGATGTGGATCACGCTGACCACCACCGCAGCCATGCCGGGCCATTTCATCCGCCGGCGGGCGTGGTAGATCGTGCCGCCGTGGGTGCAGATCCAGCGGAGGCCGGAGCTGCGCGTATCCCCTTGGGCGATGGTGTTGGTGGCGATGAGGCCGAACGTGCCCCCCGGCCGCAGGAGGTCGAAGGCGCGCCGGAAGAAGTGGGCGACGAGGTCGGCGTTGCCGTGGGACTCCTCGTGGAGGACTTTGAGCCAATCTAGATATCCGGGCCGGTTGCCATCGCCGATAGTGTTCTTCCCGGCGAAGGGGGGATTGCCAACGATGGCGTCGAAGCCGGTTCGGAGTTCTTCCCGAGCGGTGGGGGGTGAGCCGAAAGGGGGGTTTGATTGATATGAGGGGGGTTTT
>JANOSQ010000549.1:0-4960 GCA_031415915.1 Fimbriiglobus sp.
ACCGTCCGCATCGACGAGACGAACGCCGGTCTTCCGGCCATCGACGTTTCGGGCGGGGCACCGGCGCTCGCACCGGGCGACCGGCTCGAAATCAACTTCACGAACGCGACGGGTACGACCTTCACGCCGGGGGCACCGGGGGCGGGAACGTACACCTTCGCCAACCGCGCGGCGATCACCTTCGACGAAATCGAAACGCTGCCCGCGAGCTTGGTCACGATCGTCGCGACCGACCCGACCGCCGCGGAGCTGGCCCCGTTCCAAACCGCGAACCCCGGCCTGTTCACGCTCACCCGCATCGGCGATCTCGGCGTGGCCCTGTCGGTCAACTACTCCGTCGGCGGCACGGCGGCGAACGGGCAGGACTACCAGCCAATCTCGGGCACCGTGACCTTCGCCATCAACTCGGCGACCGCGACGATCGCCGTCGACGTTAAGAACGACAGCTTGATTGAAGGCACGCAATCGGTGACGCTGACGCTCACCGCCGGTACCGGGTACAGCTTCCAGCCGGGCAGCGCGGCGACGGTGAACATCTTGGATAACGACCAGGTCACCACCGGTTACGTCGCCTCGTCCGGCAACGGCACGCTGGCGGACATCCGCGTCTTCGGCCCGGTTGATCCGGTGACCCCGCGGTTGCAGTTCACCCCGTTCGGCAACTACTTCGGCGGGGTCGTGGTGGCGACCGGCGATGTCAACGGCGACGGCATCGCGGACATCGGCGTGGCGGTGGCCTCCGGGGGCAACCCGCACGTGAAGGTCTTCAACGGCATCGACGGGGCCGAAATCGCGAGCTTCTTCGCCTTCGACACCGCTTACCTCGGCGGGGTGACGCTGGCCATCGCCGATTTGAACGGCGACGGGTTGGCCGAGATCATCGTGGGGGCCGCCGAAGGCGTCTCGCACGTCAAGGTGTTCTCCGGCGACGGGTTCACCGAACTCGGCAGTTTCTTCGCCTACACGGACGCGAACAATGCTCCGACCCCGAGCGGCGTCAACGTGTCCGCGGGCGATTTCGACGGCGACGGCCGCGCCGAGATCGTCACCGGGGCGCGCTCGATCGCCCCGCACGTGAAAGTGTTCACCGGCAACGGGGTCGAGGTGAACAGCTTCATCGCGTCGTTCGCCGGCATCGCGTACACGGGCGGCATCACCGTGACCGCCGGCGACCTCGACGGCGACGGGCGCGCGGAACTCGCCGCCGGGATCACGGCCAACGGCCAGAGCCTCGTCAACGTCTACTACGGCAACGGAGAGATCCGAGGGCCGGTCGCGGTGCCCAACGCCCGCAGCACCTCGCCGGGAATCTCGATCAGCGATTTCGACGGCAACGGCAACCGGGAGTTGATCATCACGACCGGGCCGCAAGTGAACTTCTTCGACGGGGTCTCGCTCGGGTTCATCGGCGCGATCCAGCCGTACACCAACTACGCCGGCGACATCTTCGTCGGGGCGTAAGCGGTCGCAACCGATTTTAGAACTGAGGGTGCGTGGTTCTTTCGAACCCCGCCCCCTTTCTTTTTTCCGCCGCCGCCCCGCCGTGTAAAATGGAACGACCCTCCGACCACCCGCATGGAGACCACCGCCCATGGCGACTGCCAATCCCGCCCTCCGCGAAGGGGCCTTCCTCGGCTTTCCCGTCCCGCGAACCCGTTCGACAACCATGTCGATCGCGGGCACCGTTCTGAAAACGGGTGTGCTCGTCGCCATTCTGTCGGTCACGGCCGGGTACACGTGGATGCAATTCAAGAGCGGGCAAACGGGCCTGCTCTACGGGTTGCTGATCGCCGGTTCGATCGGCGGGCTGATCGCCTCCATCGCGACGATCTGGTCCCCGCGGATTTCACCGGTGTCCGCCCCGATCTACGCCGCGCTCGAGGGGCTGGTGCTCGGGGCGATCTCGTCCATATTCGAAGCGAATTACCCCGGCATCGCATTCCAAGCCCTCGCGCTGAGCGTGGGGACGCTGACGGCGATGCTCGGCCTGTACGCGACGGGGATTCTGCGGGCGACCGAGAAGTTCCGGGCCGGAATATTCGCGGCCACGGCGGGCATCGCGCTCGTGTACTTGGTGGGCTTCATCGCGTCATTCTTCGGCCCGGGAATTCCCTACATCCACGAATCGGGGCCGATCGGCATCGGCTTTTCCTTAATCGTCGTGGTGATCGCCGCCTTGAACCTCATCATCGACTTCGACCAAATCCACTGCGGGGTGCAGTCCGGGGCGCCGAAGTACATGGAGTGGTATGCCGGTTTCAGCCTGCTGCTCACGCTCGTCTGGATGTACTTGGAAATCCTGAGACTACTCGCGAAACTGCGGGGGCGGGATTGAGCGTTATTTGTTCACGGCGTCGCCCGGTTCCGCGGAGAGCACCTCGTACTTGCGGATCCAAAGGAATTCGTCGGCGTTCGCGGAATTGTGGAATTCGAACTTCACCCGGCCCCGTGTTTTGCAATCGATGAGCACATCGATCATTTGCCAACCCGCTTGCGATTCGATCTTGACCGCGTCGATGGCTTTGTCGTTCTCCGGGCAGACGCGGATTTGAGCGCCGTATTTCTTGCCGTTGTAGAGCACCTCGCAGCGCAGTCGGCAGTAGCCAGTTTCGCTGGCGAACATCGGCGTGAAGAGCATCGCCTTCGCGGGGCCTTCCACGTTGCGGACGCCGATGGCCCAGTCCCCTTGGGACTTATCCACGACGGCTTCGGCGAGGGTTTCGGGGCTCCAAGGCCAGAGGTTCCAGCCGGTCGGGAATTTCCCGTCGCCGTCGCTGCTGATGAGCGTGTCGATTTTGATGGTCGAGTTGGTCTTGTCATCCAGCGTCCGCTTGCGGATGGTCACCGGCTTCGCCCCGGTCCAATCGAGTTTGCTCAAGGACACGCCGGTATTGGGGCTGGGCGTGGGAGTGCGCGCTTTCGTATCGTGGCTCCGCACGATGAGATTGCCGAAGACCAAGCCGTTCGCGGCGCCGTAGGCGTAAGAATCGACCGTGATGCGGATGGGGGTCTTCGGGGCGCGCTCGAATTGCAACTGCACCGTCTTCCACTCCCCGCCTGTGTTCGGCAACTGCTCGCGGCCCAAGTTCTTGTATTCGAGGGTTTGGAGGCAGAGGGCCCCGCTGCCTGAGCCTTTGGTCGCGTACTCGACGGCGACTACGTATCTGACGTTCGTCACCAGCGGGATGCCGAGATCCGTTTCCAGTTGGAACCCGAGTTGAACCGAGTTCAATTCCGGATCGTCGCCGAGATTGGCAAGCGCCAGAGCTTTCTTACCCCGGTAGTCGCCCAGAATGAATTCCCCGCGCGATCCTTCCTTCCAAGAGATCGGCGCCAGCCCTTTGGGAAACGGCGCGACTTTGCCCTCGACGGCCCGCGCCACGTCCAACACCGCGCGGAACGGTTCGATTTCGTGGGCGTGGAAGGCGTACAACTCGTGCCCCACCGGCTCGGGTGCCTTCGGAGCGGGGGTCGTCGGCAATGTGGCTGGTATCGTCGCTTGGCTTTGGTCCTTCTCCCGGGTTCCCCCCAGCATCACGGCGACGGCCACGCCCGCGGTGAGCAGCACGAGCGCGGCGACCCCGCCCGCCAAGGCCCAGATCCAGTTCGATTTCTTCCGGGCGGGCTCGCTCTCGCGGCCGAAGGTCAACTGCTTCGAGCTGAGCTTGCCCGAACCCGCAGCTTGGGTCTGGGACAGCCCCGCCAGCAGGGAAGGGGTGTCCGAGAGCCACGGGTGGAGGGCCACGATCACGTCGGCCGGGGTCTGGTAGCGATCCCCCGGCTTCTTCATCATCATTTTCGCGACGACCTGGGCCAGAACCTTGGGGATCGTCTTATCCAGTTTGCTCAGCGACGGGGCTTCTTTCATCTGGTGTTGGATCAGCTTGCTCGCGGTCGGCCCATCGAACGGCGGCCGACCCGTGAGGATCGAAAAGAAGGTGGCCCCGAGGCTGTAGATGTCGGTGCGGATATCGACCTTGGGGTCGTTCATCGCCTGCTCGGGCGAGATGTAGTCCGCGGTGCCGACGACCGCGTCGTGGTCGAGCAGGGCCGTCAGTTGGTCGTCTTTCTCGAACGAGCGGGCCAGCCCCATGTCGAGGATCTTCACCGTGCCGTCTTTGCTCAGGATCAAGTTGCTCGGCTTGATGTCGCGGTGGATGAAGCCCTTTTCGTAGGCGTGCTGAAGGCCGGTCGCCGCTTGGGCGATGTACTCGACCGCCCGCTGCGTCGGCAGCGGGCCTCCCGCCGTGAGGAGCCGGTCCAGCGTCTGGCCTTCAACGTACTCCATCACCAGGAAATGGACCTCGCCGTCGCGGCCGACATCGTGGGTGCGGACGATGTTGGGGTGGTCGAGCGCCGCGGCCGCGCGGGCTTCGCGCAGAAAGCGCTCCACGGACAACTTGTTCCCGCCCGGCGGGAGGACTTTGATCGCGGCCTTGCGCCGCAGGGTGTCGTGGACAGCGAGGTACACCGCCCCCATACCCCCTTGCCCGAGTTTGTCGCGCAAGAGGTAGGCCCCGAGCCGGAAACCCCTCCAACGGCCGACGAGCAGGAGCTTGGCTTGGAAACCCGTGAGGATTTTCTTCTGGACGAGCAATCCGGCCACCTTCGTGGGATCCGCCGGGAGGTTCCCTTGGTCCGCGACGAAGCGATCGAGTACTTCCGGCCCGACGACTCCGCTTTTGCGGACGAAATCGATCAATTCCGCGGTCGACGCTGGTGCAGCCATGGCAGGAGAGTACCCGGATGCCGGAGGGAACGGTGGTAAAATTATGGCCGGTGTCGCAATAGCGAAATGATGCGACCGCGCGCGACCGCCACAACAATGTAATTATAGACTACTGCGGCGCGGGATAAAGCCGGAAGTGGAATTCCGACTCCGAAATTGAACATCTCGGGGTCGCACAATTCAGTCGATCGACACGAATTCGTTCGCGTTCATCAGGAAGCGGCAAAGTTG
>JANOSQ010000550.1:0-6762 GCA_031415915.1 Fimbriiglobus sp.
ATCAACGGCGTCTTCCTCAGCACCAACGACTTCAACTGGGGGCAGTCCTTCACGAACACCACGCCCTTAGTTCTCCCCAACCCGGCGGGCGGCGGTGGGACGATCTTCTCCCAATCGACCATCCTCGTCGATCCGCGCACCGGGGTCGACACCAGCCTCCGGCCGACCTCCATCAGCGTGGTCTTGAATATCACCGGCACGTTCAACGCCGACATCGACGCCTTCCTCCGCTCGCCCACCGGCGTTGATTTCGAACTGACGACGGACAACGGCGGCTCGAGCGACGGCATGCAAATCCTCTTCTCCGACACCGCTGCAGCGAGCATCACGACTCTCGCAGGCACCCCCGGGTTGAAGACGGGGACGTTCCGACCCGAAGGGGCCGGCTCGTTCCTGCTCGCTTACGGCGCGGCGGGCGTTGCCGGAACGTGGACCCTCCGCATCCGCGATGACGCCGGCGGCGACGTGCATACGCTCAACTCGTGGGCCATCAGCTTCACCTTCTAAAAGTTGCCCGCCGGACTGCGGCGCCGTACAATTGACTTGTGCCGACCAGCGCTCCGCATTCGCCGCCCGGCGGGTCCGGAGCGTTGGCGCGTTTCTCGCCCGCTCCCCACGAGTCTCCGTTCATGGCCAAAGAAGAAGCGATCGAGGTCGAAGGTCGCGTGAAGGAAGCCCTCGCCAATACGCAATTCCGGGTCGAACTCGACATCGGCGGCGAAGTCATCGCCCACGTCGCCGGCAAAATGCGCAAGAACTTTATCCGCATCATCCCCGGCGATCGCGTGAAAGTGGAAATTTCCCCGTACGACCTAACCCGTGGCCGGATCACGTATCGCGCGCGATAGTCACCCGACCGCTCACGCGGTTCGGCTCGCCGACTTTAGCGATTCTCCGGATTTTTCTTGACACTCGCCCGCCGATTTCAGAAACTACTCCCATCGCCACGACGGCGATGCCATTCACTCCAAGGAAGGGACAACTGATGCTCATCGTGACCGAATCCAAAGCCCAAGGCTGGCGCGCGGTGGCGGTTTTCCGCGATCAAACGGAAGCGCTGCTCTACGTCGGTCGTTCGTCCACCCAAGTCCGCGGCGGCTACGGCGAAGCCTACAACGAACAGCTCGAAGCCGACGAACGCGAAGTCGTGGCCACCATCAAGCTCCAGCAGTGGCAGGGCGCCCCGGACGCCGGCAAGTGGCTCGACAAAGCCGAACTGCGCTTGCCCGCGGCCGCCCGCGTGTTGGAAAAAGTGGCGGCGTAAGTCGAACTCGCCCGAGTGGAAACAAGGACCCGCGCCGAACGGCGCGGGTTTTTCTTTCCCCGGCGGTACGCATTGTGCCCGGTACCGAAAACCCGGGTTCCGCCGCCCGTTTTGGCGGGATCGCTCCTTCTCTTACACCACGCGTGCCGCCATGACGGAATCCCCAATACTCCCGGTCGCCGAGCCGACTGCCGAATTGCCACCCGCCAGATTGTCCTTGGGCGGCCGCATCGGCACGTTCTTGGGAATCACCCTCCCTTTGTTCGGGGTCATCGCGGCGCCCTTTTTCGTGTGGGGCTGGGGCTTCCATTGGGTCGATCTCGGTCTGCTCATCGGGATGTACCTCGTCACCGCCCTCGGCATCACGGCCGGGTTCCACCGCTTGTTCGTCCACCGCTCCTACGAAGCGAGCATCCCGGTGAAATTCGCCCTCGCCGTGATGGGCTCGATGGCCGTGCAAGGGGACCTCTTCAAGTGGGTGGCGCTGCACCGCCGGCACCACCAACACAGCGACACCGAAGACGATGTCCACTCCCCGCACCACAGCGGCAAGGGCGTCGGCGGGTTTCTGCTCGGCTTCTGGCACTCCCACATCGGCTGGGCCTTCGACGCCGATCCCCCGCACCTCGAACGCTACGTCAAAGATTTGTCCGCCAGCCCCAGCCTGCGGATCTCCAGCGCCCTTTTTCCACTCTGGGCGGCTCTCGGCTTCGTCATCCCCGCCGTGCTCGGCGGCCTGATTTCGGGGTCGTGGAACGGCGTCTGGACCGGCCTGATTTGGGGTGGCTTGGTCCGCGTCTTCCTCGTCCACCACGTGACGTGGAGCGTCAACTCGGCATGCCATTTGTGGGGATTCCGCCCCTTCCTCAGCGACGACCACAGCCGGAACAACTTGGTCTTCGGCATCTTGGCGCTCGGCGAAGGCTGGCACAACACCCACCACGCCTTCCCCACCTCCGCCCGCCACGGCCTGCGCTGGTGGGAGATCGACGTGAGCTACTACACCATCCGCGCCCTGGCGCTGTTCGGCTTGGCGTGGAATTTGAAGTTGCCCTCGATCGCCGCCCAACTCGGCGCCCGGCGCCTCCGGTGATTTTGCGGTGAGCCGCCGAATTCCGAGAGCCCGCGGCCCTCGGCGCGTCCGGCTCACTTTGCGCAACACGAGTCGGATGCGGCGACGACGGTACGGCGAGGAATTCAGCTTTGCGCAACCGGATCGATCCGTCGCTCCCGCATCCGGCTCGTGTTGCGCAAGACCCGCAGGGCCGCGCGCATCGAGTCGAACGCGAACTCCGCTTCCCCCAAGCTCGCCAGCGTCCGCCATTCGATGCCGGCGACGCCGTCCAATTCTAGGGCCGATTCCGGCTTCAACGCCGTGCCCGTGAAGAGCAGATCGCACACCGGGTAGGTCACGCCCTTGTACGGGTAAAGGTTCGGGAACGAGCCGAGGAAGCGGACGTCGGCGATTTCCAAGCCGACCTCCTCGCGCACCTCGCGGCGCAGAGCTTCCTCCGCCGATTCGCCGAGGTCGATGAATCCGCCGGGAATGCCGAGCAGCCCCTTCGCGGGGTCTTTCGCCCGGCGGATGACCAAGTAGCGCCCGGCGGCGTCGGTCAGGAACGCCCCGGCCGACACGGTGGGGTTGAAGAAGTAGGTGAACGAACACGCCGGGCAGCGCAACGGGTTCGATCCCGGGGCGACGGCGAGGCCGCAACCGGGGCAATGGCGAAAGCAATCGATGGGGCGCATAGAATCGTTGTAGTCGCTACTTCGGAACTCCGGCGGGATGAGCATGCGGATATTGCTGACGAACGACGACGGGATCTACGCCCCCGGTTTGCGGGCGCTCCGCAAGGAACTGATGAAACTCGGCGAGGTGACCGTCGTCGCCCCGGCGACGGAGCAGAGCGCCACGGGCCATTCCGTGACCCTGCTGACGCCGCTGCTCGTGACCGAAGTTTTCGACGACGCCGACCAGAGCTTCCTCGGTTGGGCGGTCGAAGGCCGGCCGGCCGACTGCATGAAGCTCGCGCTGCTGGAACTGCTGAAGGAACCGCCCGATCTCGTGGTGAGCGGGTTGAACGCGGGGTCGAACGCCGGCATCAACGTGCTCTACTCGGGCACCGTCGCCGCCGCGATCGAAGCGGCCTTCTACCACCACACGGCCATCGCCTGCTCGCTGGAATACACGAAGGACGCCCGGCTCGACTGGCCGCGCGCCGCCGACTACGCCCGCCAAGTCGTGGAGCAAATCCTGGCTCACGAGCCGTCGCCGGGGAGTTTGTTCAACGTGAACATCCCGCCGCTGGAGCGCGGGCCGGTGAGGGGCATCCGCGTGATGCCGCAGAACGTGAGCGTCTACGAGGAGAAATTCGACCGGCGCGTCAACCCGCGCGGCCGGACCTACTTCTGGACCAGCCCGGAGTTCCGCTGCTCCGAACCGCACCCGGACACCGACGTGACGGCTTTGGCGGATGGGTACATCACGGTGACGCCGCTGCAATTCAACCTGACGAATCAACCGATGCTCGCGCAGATGAACCATTGGCGCTGGGGCTTGGGCGAGTGAGGCGGCGAACCGTCACTTCTACCGCAGGTCCCTGCGTCGCAGACTGAGAATCGAGAAAGTGTGGCTGCCATGACCGAGTTTCGCGGCGGCATTCGACGCTTCTCCTTACGTTCCCCTCTCTCGGCCGGCTTGATCCTCGGCCTGCTCATCGCGGCTTGCGGCTTCACCGCCTCGATGCTCTCGGACGGACGCGGCCGTCCGGTGGCTGTGCGCGCCAATGCGCTTCCGCCCGCTCCCGCATCGGTGGCGGCCGACCTCGAAGCCTACATTTCCCTTCCGACCGGGGCGGCACGCCGGTTCGGCGATCTCGGTCTGAGGCACCCGCAGGCTGTGACCATCCACTTCCCGGCCGACGGCACCACTCTGATCACCGGCGGTTCCCCGGGGCTGCGCGTTTGGGATCTGGCATCCCGCAAGCTCCTCCGCCAATACCCGCGCGAGTCGTTCACCGGCTGGCCGGCCACGTCGACCCCCGACAACAAGTACATCGTCGCGATGGGCGATGGGCTGGTGAACGTGATCGACCGCGCCGACGGAAGGTCGATTCGCCGACTGTCCGTGGATGGGGATCGACTGGCGTGCTTCGCGGTGTCCCCCGACGGACGAACGGTGGCCACCGGTTCGTGGGGAGGGGTGCTACAACTTTGGGAATTGGAAACGGGGCGGCGGCTCCCGTTCCGTGCGGTTCACCCGCCTCCGCAGCCGGTTCCCACCCCCGGCGTCTGGATGGAACCCGTGGGCCAACCGCCGATCTTCCACGTCGCGTTTTCGCCGGACGGGGCTGTGATCGCATCGGCGGCGATGGGGGACATCGTCCGCGGGTGGGACATCCGGACCGCAGAGGAAGTCTGGCACCTCGACCCGAAGAAGACCAGCGCCGGCCCGTTCACGTTCTCTCCCGACGGGGCTTTGGTCGCTGTCGCTACGATTCAAAATGGACTCGCCGTCTGGCGCATCGCCGACCGCTCGATCGCCGTGGAAATGGAACTCGCGGGCGCGCCGTTCGGCTTGTTCAGCGTGGCATTCTCGCAGGATGGGCGCTCCATAGCCGCGGGCGGAAGCAATTGTACGCTCCGAGTCTGGGACGCGCGAAGCGGGAAGCTTCGCTTTTCCGCGCCCACCGCGAGCTCGATCCAAGAGGTACAGTTCTCCCGCGATGGCAAGCGGGTGGCCTGCGTCAGCCTTGGCGTCGGCCTGTGGGACGTGGAGACCGGGCGGGAACTGCTCGGCGAAGAGGGGCACATCGGGTCGATCGGCGCTATCGCCATCAGCCCCGAGGGTGACCGGGTCGTGACGGCCGGGAACGAGGGAACGGTGCGGGCGTGGAATACGGCGACCGGAGCGCAGCGCTGGGTCTCCCCCATTCCGCGCGGTGGAGACTGGCCGGCCGATGTGGCCATCTCTCCGGATGGCAAGTCGGTCGCCGTCGCTGGCTGCTCCGGGATCGTGCGCGTCCTCGACGCTGCCACGGGCCGGGAGATCCGGAGGATGCCCGAACTCGGCGGCACGGCGTTTCGTGTGGCCTACTCGCCCGACGGACAACTCTTGGCCGCACTCGGCCGAAATTCGACCGTCCACCTCTGGGACGCGACCGGCGGAATCGAGCGCGGGAAGTTCGTCGGGTACGACGGTTGGGGCGGGGACTGGGGGTCGGTTCTCCGCTTCTCACCGGACAGCAAATACGTCATCGCGTCGAGCAATCGAGGCCCCGGCGGCGGGCAAACGGGGAGCGGTTACGATCCCGCGCTCGGGCCGGGAGCCGATCCGGACGAGAAAATCCGGCTGGTGCTCTGGGAGGTTGAAGCCGGGAAGAGGATCCGCCGGCTCGGCGCACCCAGTATCTACGGGGCGCGCGACGCGGTTTTCTTGTCGGCCGAGACCTTGGCCGTGCAGGCCGGGGGCGAAGTTTCGATCGTCGATATCCGGACCGGCGCGGAGACCCGGCGGTTTCCGGCGACGGAGAACCGATTGGCCCTGTCGCCGGATGGCCATGTGTGGGTCGGTGCCGTGCGATACAACTCGGGTACCGGCGCGAAAGTTTCCGAGCTGTCGCCCGGATCGCGGTGCACTGTTGCGATCTCGAAAAATGGTAAGGTCTTGATCGCGGCGTCGGGTGGCGGCTGCACGGCCGAGGTTTGGGATTTGTCCGCCCAGGCTCAATGATTCTTCCACAGGGATCGAAGCCAAGAAATCACCCCCCGTACCGCGTCCGTATCTGCGGGATCAAATACTCCCCGAAGGCCGCGTCGAGTCCGTACTGCGGGGCGTGGCCCCAGTCGATTCTCGCCGCCGTATCGTCGACGTCCGCGGGCCAAGTATCCACGATCCCCTGCCGCTTGTCGTCGAGTTCGTAGGTGATCTCTGCGGCGGGGAACGCCTTCCGCACGATGGACTCTACCTCCGCCGCACTCGGGGCGAACGCGCCGATGTTGTAGACCGTCCGCGTCAGCTTCGCCTTCGGGCAGGTCACGAACTTCCAGATCGCTTCGACCGCGTCGGGCATCGCCATGAACGGGATGCGGGCATCGGGTCGGACGAAGCAAGCGTAGGGTTCGTTCTGCGCCGCCGCGTGGATCATTTCCGGGGCATAATCCGACGTGCCGCCGCTGGGCACCGTCGCCGCCGAGAGCAACCCCGGGAAACGGATGCAGCGGAAGTCGATCTTGCCGGAGAGCGTCTCGGCGGAGAGTTGCTTGTAATGCCCCGCGTAATAGCGGCCGAGGTGCTCGCAATACAGCTTGTTGGCGCCGTACATGGTCGTGGGGAAGTTGAACTGATCTTCGGGAACCCGGCCCGCCGCGGTCTTCGCCGCCAGCGTCGGGATGCCGTAGGCCGCGATGCTGCTGGGGAAGAAGAACATCACGGGCCGGCCGTGCGATTCCCCCTGCTTCTGGGCGAACTCCAAGAGGTTCAGCGTCCCCTCGACGTT